>JBEEMU010000001.1:0-4082 GCA_041192485.1 Bacteroidota bacterium
TAATCGCCTCTTACTTAGGCATTACCGATACTTCTTTGAGCAGAATAAGACGAGAAATTACGCATAAATAACGGTCTATTTCGGATTTTTTTATGCGTGTTTTGCATTTCTTATCAAATGGCAAGTGCAGTTATACCAAAGCGTGCTACCTTTGTACCATTATTTAATCAATCAATTTTTAAACAATGGGTATCTTCACAAATTCAATGCCTGTATGGGTTTCGATACTATTTTTAGTATCCTTCATCATGCCAATTTTCATGATAAGCGATGTGGCAAAGCAAGGGGCTGTTGCAGCAAATTTTGGCAGCGAGCGCGTCAAAAAAATATCAACTGGCGTGTTGATTTTTTTCGCATTTTATTATTTGTATGTCATGTTGATGAGTTTTACAGCCGTTTTTCATGCAAACTCCTTGCCGCCTAAGGTCTTATTATTTACGGCATTGCCGCTATTAACGTTCTACTTTTTTTATGTTTTCAGAACAACAACCTACTGGCAAATACTAGAAAATGCACCCCTTTCGGGCTTAGTACGGCTGCATACATTTCGTTTAGTTGGTATTTTCTTCATTATTGCTTGGCATTACGGCGCATTACCCAAATATTTTGCCTTTTCTGCTGGGCTTGGCGATATATTTGCCGCTGTTACTGCCATTTTTGTCGCTAATTTTATAGATAATAAAGCCACACACTACAAAACAATAACACTAATTTGGAATATTATAGGTTTTTGGGACATTGTCAGTGTAATAATTTCCGCTGTTTATGTGACCAAACAAGCGATAGCATCAGGCGGCCAAGGCATTGTGGAAATGACTTATTTTCCTTATTGCCTAATTCCTGCCTTTGCGCCCGCAACCATTATATTTCTTCATATTAGTATTTTCAAAAAATTAAAAATGGAAGTATAAGGTTCTGGGGCTTCGTTGCAAACGCAACCCGAAGTAGTAGCCGCCGAGCGCAAAAAACTCGCTGATGGCGAACTAAGGTTGGCGATGTTGGAAGCGGATTTGGACAGAAAAAGAGTGCTTTGATGGTAAACGCTCGTTTGGCAACGCGGATTTGGACAGAAAAAGAGTGCTTTGATGGTAAACGCCCGTTTGGCAACTCTGGCTGGACAGAGAGATATTAGCCTGTTTGATTAAAAACAAAGTATTTTCCGGTACCTTAGACGAAGATGGTAATGTAGATAAATATGATTCCCAAGCCTTTGAAAAATTTGTTTTGCAGGAGATTATTCAAAAAATATAGAGCGTATTTGCTTAGAGTTTTTGGTAGAGCAAGTCAATTTTGATGAATCTATAGAGCAACTCGGCGATGATTTGAAAGCCGATTGGTGGACGAAAAATAAGGCACGACTACTCGGTAATAGCCTATGAAAGAGCTTATTGTGGTAGATACTAATCCCAAGTAAGAAGTTATTGAACTCCTAATTATGTCGATTCAACAAGTCAAATTCATTCCCGAATCGCAACTGCCAACCGAAACGATTATTCATGCTTTCCGCTTATGCAAAGGCGCGGACGAAAAAGATACGCTTTTTGTCGCCTTAGCCTCAGAATACAATGCCTTGTTTTGGACACGCGATGAAAAACTAAACGTCATTTGAAAACACAAGGTTTTGATGCCTTTTTTGAAGAATAATAACGGCAGAAAAAAACAGCGCGTAATTCCGTTTTGGAAGTACGCGCTGTTTTGTTTTAAAACGTTTTTCAATGGATACTAACAGTATGCGCCGCAAACCACGTTTGACATTCTTCTATGGACGACTCGCCAGTTGCTACTTTTATCGTAAAATCGTACACAATAGATTCAGGATATTCAGGGGAAATGCTGTATCCATTGGCATTTAAGAAAGCAAGGGCAGCAGCCAAACCCGTGCGTTTGTTGCCATCTGAAAAAATATGATTACAGATGATGTTGTAAAAATAAATCGCCGCCTTATCTGTAATAGTCGGGTACAATGACACGCCAAACAATTCAGCCTCGACAATTTCTACCACATAATCCAAGTTTTCGGGGTGCAACAAGTTGTTCGGCGGCATAAAATTGCCTCCGTGCGCTTCTATCGTTGCCCTATTGATAGTTAGAATATTCTTTTTACTTAAAAAATACATACCCTATGCTAATTTTCTAAATGTTTCGTCATAAATTTTGAAATTATGCTCAATAATTTGGTTTAATTCTGCATCGGGTATGCCGTATTGCGGCTTATCGGCTGATTTTATCGATAATTCAGCCAACAAACTGCGCAAAAACTGCGGCTCTTCCGCCGCTAATTTGATTAAAGCGGCTTTTAGCGAAGCCGTGTCGATTGTTTCTACCATACCATGTTTAATTAGAAATGAAGCGATTTGTACTACAAAGATACGCCTTTTTTTTGAAAATGCCCTTTTTTTTTGTCTTGCGAAAGTAAACATAAAAACAGCGCGTATTTCCGTTTTGGAAGCGAGCGCGCTGTTTTTTAAGCTGCTAATAGTGCTTGTACGGTGTTTGCATCTAAATGCAGTAAATGCAGCAATTCTTTGATAAGGCGCAGACGTGCGTTTTGATATTGTGCAATTGCGCTTACATCGGGTGAGTCAAACGATAGGTGGAATTGAATAGCACTGTCCATCCTATCAATCAGTGCAGCAGTTTGCACGATTACGGGGCTGTCGGTTGTTTCCATGCGGTTATCATTGGAGTTGTACAAAGGTTTTGCTGCCTTTGGCATTACGTTTTTTAGAAAATAAATACAACCATTCCGTTGTATCAAATTGTGTACGAATATAATATTTATGCGCTTTTGGATAGTATTTTACAATGTAAATATCCAAGTTTTGCGTATATTTTTGGATTAAATTGGTGATGATTGCCTCGTTTAATTCGTAAGTATCAAAAGGCAGAAACAACAGAATATCAATATCATTTGGTTGTGACTTTTTGGCAATAAAACTACCATCTATCCCTATTTTTTCAACAGTATTATCTAATATTTCCAATAGTTCGGCTTCAAAATTAACATACTGTTCCCACAAAGTAAGTCTATGCGGATTAAAACAAAACGTGGATTCTACCATCGTTTTGGACAATAATATGGGCGTTTTACCGATTAGAAAACCGTCTTGGTCAAAGTTGATGATTTGCATAGTACCTATTTACCCTACAAAGATACGCCTTTTTTTAAAAATGCCCTTTTTTTTGTCTTGCGAAAGCAAAAATAAACTTAAAAACCCTATCTTTGTGCGAGTATTCATTCTTTTATAAAAAAACTCAAAATAATAACAAATGTCCCAATTGCCAACTGCTTTATTCCTTTTTACCGATGCACACGGTTGCCGACTGCCCGATTTGCCCCTCGAAGCAAACGCGGTGCAAGACCTTTTTGCATGGTGCAGCGACCGCGTTGTTTACGCGCCGCACCGTTACAACTTCGCACGACGCGATTTAGCAAATTCGTTAGCGGCAGATGCGAATACGCTTGCCCTGTTTCATATTGCAGGGCATAATACGCCCGAAGGTATTTTGGTGACGAATGACGATAGCAGCGAAACGATTTTATCGGCTAAAATACTGAACGCCTACTTAGACACTTGCGAAAACCTGCAACTTGTTTTTTTGAACGCCTGTCAAAGTTTGGCAACCGCCGCGCAGCTGTCCGCAAAACCGCTCGTTCGCATCGGAACGGTTATAGATATTGACGACAACGCGGCAGCCGATGCAAGCCGCCTTTTTTATCATGCTATGTTGAAAGGGCAAAACCTCAAAACCGCGTTTGACTTGCTGAACGCTCGGTACAAAGAAATAACTGACACCGATAGCAATGCCTATACAGCCTTATGGAAAAACGATGCGGCACAAACGGTTGTCTTGTTCGCCGCGAAAAAAGGAACTGAAAATACAACTGAAACGGGCGATATTATCTTGGGCAATAAAATAGTAAATTATTACGCCTCAACCGATGCCCCGTCGATTGCCAAACTCCCGCCTATTTCGCGGCTCGCACCCATTTTATTAGACGAAAACGGTATGCTGATTGGGCGTAAAAACGCGCTTGATGCCTTGCAAGAACACATAGAGGCGGAGCCAAACGACCTTGT
>JBEEMU010000002.1:0-5690 GCA_041192485.1 Bacteroidota bacterium
CAAATCTGTTTGCAAAAAAAGCAGCAAGATTTTCAAACCGTAGCCGACGAAAACGCCTTCGACCTCATTTATTACGATGCTTTCGCCCCAAATTCGCAGCCCGAACTCTGGACTATCGATATTTTTGAGAAAATGTATCGCGCACTTCGCCCACAGGGTATTCTTACAACTTATTGTGCAAAAGGCCAGGTCAAACGCAATTTGCGAGCCGCAGGCTTTCGTATAGAAAACCTGCCAGGCCCTATCGGCAAACGCGAAATGACGCGAGCCATAAAGGAATGAGAGAAGTTGGAAATTGGATATATTTTACTGAAAAATCAAAAACCAAGCAGCGTTTTTGAACAGTCGTCCGTTTTATAAGAAGAAGTAACAAATAAAAACATTAAAATCGTTCCTTACCTCGTTTTATTGCTATTGCATCTTGTAAAAAGTAAGACTTTTTTCAAAAACAAAAACATTTTCATTCCAAATTTTCTTACCATTTTTTAAGAAAAACCCAAGGTTTAGCAGTAATTCCGCAAGAATTACTGCATTCCTTCGTATCCGCTTTAATCTTTTTAAGCTAAAAAAATAATGGTAAAATCAGTATCAATCTGTGACCAATCCGCGAAATCCGTGTTAAATCCTGTGCAGCATACGAAGGCTGTTTATTTAAAATATTTTCCTTAAACAAAAAATATTTTATAAAATTTCTACTATTGCTAAAATTTCCTTACTTAATTTCCTACCTTTGCCCAATAAATTAGAGTTCAAAACTATAAAAAAACATTATGAGCGAAATTTCTGATGAAACAGTCATCAATCATACGCAAAATTGGATAAAAGACGTGGTTATAGCCTGCAATTTTTGCCCGTTTGCCGCGAGTGCTTTATTGAAAAATAAAATCCGCTATCGAGTTCTTCGCACAAAAGAGGTGCAAACAGCTTTAGAAGCCGTGCTGCAAGAATGTGCATTATTAGACGAAGACGAGCAAATTGAAACAACATTGCTCATTTTCCCAACAGGCTTCGACGATTTCGACGCTTATTTAGACCTCGTAGCTATCGCCGAAGAGCTTTTAATAGCCAGTAATTATGAAGGCGAATACCAAGTGGCGAGTTTCCACCCAAATTATTTGTTTGCAGAAGTCGAATTTGCCGACCCTGCTAATTATACGAATCGCTCCGTCTATCCGATGCTGCACTTACTTCGCGAGGCGAGTGTAGAAAACGCCATTAATACCTATCCGAATGCAGCCGAAATTCCCGATAAAAATGTCGCTTTTGCGCGGAAAAAAGGCTTGCAATATATGCAACAGCTACGCACACTTTGTTTGCGATAAGATTTTTTTAAACAACTTAATAACCAATAACTTATGAAAATTACCCGTTTGCGTTTGCAGAACATAAACTCGTTGCAAGGCGAACCAATAGACATAAATTTTGCTGCGCCGCCCTTCACAACTGCTGGGCTTTTCGCAATAACAGGCGATACGGGCGCAGGCAAAACCACACTACTCGATGCCATTACCTTGGCATTGTATGGGCAAGTGTCGCGCAAAAGCGATGCCTTGGAAGTGTTGTCGCAAGGCTGCCGCGAAGCTACTGCGTTAGTGGAATGGCAGACCGTAAACGGGCAAAAATACCGCGCAGAATGGTGGTTGAGTTTGCCGCGTGGACGCAATGAAGCAAAAACAACTGATATAAAACGCCGAATTACCGATGTCACACAAGGCGAAACTATACTCTCTTCGCAGTTGAATGAGTGTAAATTGCTACTTCCGCAATTGATTGGTTTATCGTTTGAACAGTTTACAAAATCAGTTTTGTTGGCGCAAGGCGATTTTGCGGCGTTTTTAAAGGCGAATGACAAGGAGCGCAGCGAACTATTAGAGCAAATAACAGGAACTGAAATTTATTCGGAATTAGGGAAAAAAGCATACGAAAAAAAGAAAGAAGAAGATAGGAAAATAGAGGTTTTAAAAGCAAATTATGACGCTTTGCAACCGCTTAACACCGATGAATTATCCGCCTTGCAAACCGAAGAACAAACGATAGCGCAAGCAAAAACAGCGTTGGAAAAAGCGATACAACTGCTTGAAAAACAGGAAAAAATATGGATAGAATATAAAAATTGGGCGCAGAAAAACCAAGATTTAGAAGTACGCGAAGTAGCTTGGACGCAAGAAAATACCGCTTTCGCAGAAAAACGCACACGCTTAGAGTGGCATAAAAAAGCGCAGCCTTTTGCGGCAAATTTGGCGGAAAACGATGGTTTATACGCGCAATTGGAGGCGTTGGAAAACGAAATTTCGAGTTTAAATGCAGCCTTAATCATTGCCGAAAAGGAGCTGGCTACAAAAATAGTGGTTCGCAAAGAAATGGAAGCCGCTTTTTTGGAAATGAAAAAAACGCATAAAGAAACGCAAGTTTTAATAGAAAAAGCAACGAATTTGGAGATTCAAATAGCCGAAAAGCAAGAGCCGATAGCGCAATTTAAAAAAATAGTTGCCGATTTGACCAAAGAAGCGGGTAATTTGGCGAAAGCCTTAATAAAAAAAGAGAAAATTGCCGCCGAATTGCGTAAAAAAATAGGACACTATCTCGAAAACTTGCAAAAAAACGCACATCACGCCGATTTACCTACCATTCGAACAAAAATACAGTATATTTTAAGCGATTTTAAAACAAAGAATCAATATCAAACGGATTTGCGCAAAAAATGGGAAGCCCTAAAATTGCGGACAAATGAGAGCGAAAAAGAGTATAACGAGGTTATCGAGCGGTATCAACAGGCGCAATTCCGCTTCGATGAATTGCAAGAAAAACAACAAAAATACGCTGCCGAAGGCTTGTATAAAGTGACCGATTTGCACGGAAAAATCGAAAAATTAAGCCATAAAAAAATAGTTTTAGACCGACTGCCTTTGATAAATGAGCATTTTCGGGAAATAATGGGGCTTTTGAATCAATATCAGCTCGAAATAGACGATTTGCAAAACACGATGGACGTGTATGATAGAAAATGGATGAACGCAATGGACGAGCAAGAGCATTACGAAGAGTTGGCGAAATACCGCAAAAATACCTACGAATTATTTAAACAACAGCAGCAATTCGAAACAGCTCGCACCGAACTGAACGCAGGGCAAGCCTGCCCCTTATGCGGCTCGTTGACACACCCGGATAGTCTTCACGCGCCACAAGCCGATGTTTTATATGCAAAAACGGAGTGGGAAAAAGCGCAAAATTGGTTGGAAAAATTGCAGAAATTGGGGCGCGAGTGCGGTATTTATTTACACAAACTCAATGTGGAAAGTAAAAATAAAAAAGAAAATTATTGGTCGGCGCAACTACAATTGATAGAAACGGAGCGCGAATATAAAAATGCAGCCGCTGAATTAGGCGATGCAAAACATCTTCAAAATGAAGACTGGATAGCACAAACAACCGCCTATATTAAAAAAGAATTGCGCAAAATAAAGGGGCAACAAGCAGAATTGAGCGTGTTGGCAACCGAGTTGGACGAAGCAAAAGCGCAAGTAACAGACTTGGAAAAGCAAAAAATCACCTTGGAGGCTACCATTGAAAACAATAAAAAACGCTTAGATGAAATAAAAGACGAAGGCTTGAATTATGCCGCCGAGTTGGAGAAGCAAAAAGGCGAAATGTTGGGCTTGATTGCGCCGTTTGGCTTTGCCGAAACGATAGACTGGCAGGCAACCGAACGTTTAGAAAAAGAGCTGGCAAACATGGACAGGGCATTTCAAACGGCTGAAAATGAGCGAGCGATTGCCGAAAAAGAATCGGCGGTTTTGAGCGAAACGGTGCGCAACGAACAGGCATTATTAGCCCAAAAACAAGCAGAATTGCCACAAAAACAAGCAGAATATGAAAAATTGCAAGCCGTTTTAGTCGTTTTGGAAACGGCGCGATACGCTATTTTTGGTGAAAAACAGGTAAAAACCGTGCGCACCGAAATAGAGGGAAAATTGGCCAAAGCCGAAACTGCACTTAATATAAGCCTTGCGCACGTTGCAGAAGCGGAATCGGAGTTTTCGGCGGCAAAATCGTCGTTAAAAACGGTTGAAAATCAGGGGCTTATCGTAAAAAAAGAACGTGCGAAAAAAGAAACCGACTTATTGGAAACACTAAAAAAACAGCAGCTTTTTGAAACAATCGGCAGCTTGCGCAACGCTTTATTAGCCGCTGAAACGGCCACAAACTACGAGCGAAATTCCGCACAATTGGCTGAAACTCGTGCCGTTTTAGACGACCAAAAAAACACCTTGCAATATGTAGAAACGCAGGTAAAAAAAGCGATTGAAACGATTGAAGATAGTGCTACCATAAAATTGCAATTAATTGAAAATAAGCAACTTAGCGAAGAAAAAACCAAACGACAGGGCGAAATAGCGCTACAATTAAAACAGCAAAACGATTTGCAAGAGCGACTCGCCGCTTTATTGCTACAAATGGAAGCACAGCAGCGCGAAACGTATAAATGGACGCTTCTGAGCGGCTTAATTGGCGATGCAACAGGCGCGAAATTCCGCAAATATGCGCAAAGTTTGACACTCACGCATTTAGTTGCTTTGGCAAATAAACACTTGGCCTCGCTCAATCCGCGCTATGTGTTGCGGCAACACGCGCAAAACGACCTCGATTTACGTATAAAAGACACCTTTCAAACCGATGCAGAGCGCGGCACAGCAACGCTTTCGGGAGGCGAAAGTTTTTTATTGAGCCTCGCCCTCGCTCTCGCCCTTTCAGATATGGCGGGTAGTCGCACAAAAATAGAATCGCTTTTCATCGATGAAGGCTTCGGTACGCTCGATCCTGCGGCTTTAGATGCTGCCATTTCTACGCTCGAACAACTGCAAACAACTGGTAAAACAATCGGCATTATTTCGCACGTTCCCGAACTGAAAGAGCGCATCGACACGAAAATCGTCATCAAGAAAAAAGGCGGTGGACGAAGCGAATATGAACTTTTAAGTAATAGATAATAACGAATTTTGACAAAATAAAAATAAACCCAGAAAGCCAGTTTCTATACCTAAACGAAATTGCTTGAATAAAAAACAGCCGTTCCGAACTTTCGTTCGGAACGGCTGCCATTTTTATACTTAAACGCAATTGCTTGAATAAAAAACAGCCGTTCCAAACTTTCGTTCGGAGCGGCTGCTATTTTTATACTTAAAAAGCAATCAATTATTGTTTCACTACTTTACGAACCGTGCGCTTTACGCCTTGTTGGTCTAATTGTATGAAGTAAACACCCGCAGGGTAATCTGCTAAATCAAATTGCGTGTTATTCATACCTTGTAGTGCCGTTTGATGCTGCGTAAATATCAATTGACCAATTGCATCAGTCAATGTAAAGGTGACATCGCCTGCTTTTTCTACTGAATATCCTATATATAAATCGCCATTAGTTGGGTTTGGATAGACATTTGTCAAGCCAATAGCAACTTTATTATGCTCTAACATAAGAATATTTGGCGCGTAGCGAACACTACCATCTACATCAACGACACGCAAACGATAGTATGCACGATTAGGAACATTGATATCTGTTTTAGCGTAGCTATGTACAATGGCTGTATTTGTGGCGCGTTCACGAGCTACTTCTGCAAAACGAATACCATCAGCACTGCGTTCAAGCGCAAAATACGCTGTATTATGCTCGGTCGCTGTTACCCATTGTA
>JBEEMU010000003.1:0-10481 GCA_041192485.1 Bacteroidota bacterium
CCGATGCAACAGGGCATTATTTATTCCCGAACTTGTCCGCAGGCAATTATACTCTACAGTTTACCAATTTGCCGAAAGGCTATATCTTTACAGAAACCGATGCTACGGCAAACGGCGGCAATGATGCGAATGATAGCGATGCCAATAAATCAGGCTTTACTGCCGTTGTAAGCCTTGCGGCAAACGAACAAAAACGCACAGTTGACGCAGGCATTTACCCACAAGGAACAGCCGTTAGTACGGCAAGTATCGGTAACTTTGTTTGGTTTGACACCAATAATGACGGCATTCAAAACGATAGCCCTATGACGGGTAGCGATGGCTTAGGCGTAGAAGGTGTAACCGTTTATTTATACGCAGCAAACAATACAACAACTCCGCTTGCAAGCACAAAAACAGACGCGACCGGACATTATTTATTTACAGGCTTGCAAGCAGGCGATTATGTGGTGGGTTTTGCCCCCGCAAGTTTGCCAAGTGGCTATAGTTTCTCGCCGCAAAATGCAACCGCAGCAACCGCAACTGACGCAACCGACTCTGACGTAAATGCAGCAACAGGGCTTTCCGATGCTATTTCATTGAGAGCAGGCGAAGTGAATACAACTATCGATTTAGGTATTCACAATGCCGCAGCGTCGGCTGGTGCTATTGGCAATTTCGTTTGGTATGATACCGATGGCAATGGTGGGCAAGATGCGAACGAGCCTGGTATGGCAGGTATTACCATTAATTTAATAAATGATGCAACAGACCAAATCGTGCGCACAACCACGACCGATAATTTAGGGCATTATTTATTTACAGATGTGCCATTTGGTACTTTCCACATTGTCTTCCAAAACATACATGCGGGTTTCTCGTTCACTACCGCTAATGACAACACGGGTGGGATAACAGACGCTACCGACAGCGATGCCATTCCGACAGCAACTGGCACGAGTGGCGCAAGCGGCAGCATCACTATCAATAGTGGCGCGCCGACCAATTTTACCATTGACGCAGGCTTGATTACCACAACTCGTGCGGCACTTGGCAACTATGTGTGGTTTGATGAAAATGGTGATGGTGTGCAAGGGGGTGGCGAAAAAGGCTTGGCAGGCATTACCGTAAGTTTGTATGATGCAACAGGTAGTAATCGCATTGCAAGTGTTATTACCGATGCCGAAGGCTATTATATTTTCACTAATTTAATAGCAGGCAACTACATTCTTGGTTTTGATAACCTACCCGATGGCACAAGTATTACAACCAAAAACGCAGCATCGAGCAATTCGGCGAATGATAGCGACTTGAATCTAACGAGCTTTACCGATGTCATCACGCTTTTTGCAGGCGATTATAATATGGATATAGACGCAGGTGTTACTATTCGCAAAGCAGCCATCACAGGCACAGTATGGTTCGACACGAATACAGCCGCCGCCGACGGTATGCACGATAATGCCGAGCGCGGCGTAGCAGGGGTTATTGTAGAACTCCGCGATGCCTTAACGAACGCAATTATTGCAACAACTATTACCAATACAACAGGTTTCTATAGTTTCAGCAACCTCAATCCGGGCGATTACTATATTGCGTTTGACAAATCGACGCTACCGCCAGATTTTGTGTTCGTTAGTCCGAATCAAACGACCGACGATATAGATAGCGATGCAAATATCATTACAGGCGCAACACCCGTATTCAGTTTGGCCACAGGCGAAACAAACACAAATGTTGCCGCAGGTATCGATAGAAAAGCAAGTATCGGCGATTTTGTTTGGAGTGATGCGAACTCGAATGGGCGGCAAGATGTAGGCGAAACAGGTATAGGCGGCGTAACAGTTAATTTATACAGTACAACCGACCCGAATATCATTATAGCAACAAGAGTAACAAAATCAGATGGTAGTTATTTATTTGCAAACCTCAATCCTGACACTTATTTTGTAGAATTTGGTGCGCCTTCGGGGCTTAATCCGACCGTAAAAAGTATAGGAACAGAAGATGGCTCCGACGCAGATATTCTAACAGGAAAAACAAGCCCGACCGTATTAGCTCGCGCTATGAATCTCCGCACGATAGATGCAGGTTTCACGCCTATTACGCTTCCCGTTAAGTTATTGTATTTCCGTGGCACTGCGAAAGTCTGCGCAATTACACTCAACTGGGCAACAGCAACCGAACAAAATAGCCGCTCATTTGAAGTTTGGCGAAGTAATGACCAAGGCAGAACATGGCTATTATTAACAACCGTTGCCGCCGCAGGAACAAGTAATATCATGCGAAGCTATAATTTTATAGATGCGAAGCCAAATCGCGAAAATTACTACCGCTTAGTCCAAATTGATTACGACGGACACAAAGTGACCTATAATTTAGCGCAAAATATTACCACAAACGGCTGTTACGAAGAAACAGCAAACGGCATTTCGGGCTTATTCCCAAATCCGAACGCTACCGATAAAGTAACCGTTAAGTTTTACACCGACAGGAACGACACCGAAATTTCGTTTGAACTATACGACATTGCAGGCAAATTGATTGAAACGCAAGCCAAAAGTATTGTAAAAGGCGCAAATATCATCAATATAGACCTCAGCCGCTTGACGCAAGGAACTTACCTCATACGCGCTATCGGCGACGATTGGTACAGCCTGCCAGAGCGATTGATTAAAATCCAGGAGTAACTGAAAGATAGAATAAATAGTTTAAAAGGACGAAACGGCGTACTTGCATCTTTGCGGGTATGCCGTTTTTTGCTGCTTGGCGCAAAAATAAGTAAATTATAGTAAGGTGTTTGCCAAATAAAAGCCTTACCTTTGCCGTCGTTTTCACAGAAGAAGTGTTCCAAGGCTCTCAAAATCTAAGGGTTGTCTGTGGTTTAAAATATGGAGTCGCTTTTTTTAAACGCAGCGTTTCCGCAGGGTTTCGCAGAGCGTGGGGTTAAATTGAGGGCGCAAGAGGTATTTACTCCCCTTACGAAAACGCGATGTATGACTGGTGCGTTTCTGGGTAGTGGACTCCCGTCCGCCCTTGTTTTAAGTATTCTTCAATCGATTTGCTTTGTGAGGCAGCCTGTAGCACCTGCCAAGACTCGTGCATAACAGCTGGTATTTAAACTTCGTTTAAACCGTAAACCTAAACAATTACTCAAAGTCTAACATTCTCATATACATCACAATAGAATTGCATCATGCACGAATTATTAGAAAAGTATCGCAGTAAAACGCCCGAAATCGTCTTTGAATGGAGCGATGCGGAAACTGATGCCCGTGGCTGGGTCGTCATCAACTCGTTGCGCGGCGGCGCGGCTGGCGGCGGCACCCGAATGCGCAAGGGGCTAAACAAAGAAGAAGTCGTTTCGTTGGCAAAGGTCATGGAAATTAAATTTTCCGTCTGCGGCCCCGCTATCGGCGGCGCAAAGTCGGGCATCAACTTCGACCCTGACGACCCGCGTAAAATGGACGTTTTGCGCCGTTGGTACAAGGCCGTCATTCCGTTGCTTAAAAACTACTACGGCACTGGCGGCGACTTAAACGTAGATGAACTGCACGATGTCATTCCGATTACCGAAGACCTCGGACTTTGGCACCCGCAGGAAGGCATCGTAAACGGACACTTGCGCCCGACCGAAGGCGAGCGTATCAATAGCCTCGGTCAGCTCCGACAAGGCGTTGCCAAAACCGTCGAAAACCCCAAATTCACGCCTGCGCCCACCCGAAAACTCGCCGTTGCCGACCTCATCACGGGCTGGGGCGTTTCCGAAAGCGTGGTGCATTACTACGATTTATACCACCAAACCAACCTACAAGGCAAGCGTGTTATCCTGCAAGGCTGGGGCAATGTAGCCGCCGCCGCAGGCTATTATTTGGCGCAAAACGGTGCTAAAATAGTCGGTATCATCGATAGACTCGGCGGCATCATCAGCGAAGAAGGGCTGGGCTACGACGAAGTGAAACAGCTCTTTTTAGACAAAAAAGGCAATAAATTAGATGCCCAAAACCTCATTCCCTTCGACGAACTCAACGACCGTATTTGGAACGTGCCTGCCGACATCTTCATTCCAGGAGCAGCCAGTAAAATCGTTCGCCGCGAGCAAGTTGATGCCATGATTGCCAACGGCTTACAAGTTATTTCTTGCGGCGCAAACGTCCCGTTCATCGACGACGAAGTGTTTTTCGGCCCAACCGCCAAATACACCGACGAGCAAATCAGCATCATTCCCGACTTCGTGGCAAACTGCGGCATGGCGCGAGTATTCGCCTACCTGATGCAGCACGGCGTAGAAGTGACCGACGAAGCTATTTTTGGCGACGTATCGCAAACTATCCGCAAGGCACTCCAAGACATTCGGGCAACGAGTGAAACCTCTACAAGCATCTCAACAACCGCTTTAGCCTTAGCCTTGAAAAAATTAGCGTAAACTCCTTTTTTTCTGGCTGAGTAGTCTATCCAGTTAATTCTGTCGGGCTAATAGTCATGCTATAGAGATGAGCCTTGACGCGCTTTCCTTTCTTTTCTACTACAAATGTTACGGTGCTGCTGCCACCTTAACACTGCATGGATTATAGACCCAACAGTATTAACTTGAAACACTACTGAGGAAAGAAATAAAAAAGTGGATACACCCAAAGGTGCGTCCACTTTTTTGTTTATACGCGCATTATTGATTTCACCTTGAAGTAATCCTATCGCCCCCATCATCGGGCGATAAAGCACCCAGATTCATTGAAAACTGTGTCTAAAAGACAGCCAGATTCCGCGTAGTTTTTAACCCAAAAGTCGGGGGAACTTTAAAAAAATAGGCTGCATCTTACCACAAACAACCTAATGAAATTAGAACTATTTTCAAAAAAAGCGGCTAATTACGAGTAAACTCGTAATCAACCGCTTTCATTCTTATATCAAAAATAATCTACTGCCGAAGGATAGTGAGAGTGCCGCGGTAAGTTCGCGCTTTTGTGTCCACAACATAATAATAAGTGCCATCGGGCAAGGGCTTTCCATCTATTGTACCGTTAAAAGAACCCGAGTAATTCTTACTTTCAAAAAGTATTTGCCCCCATCTATTATAGAGTTGTACCACGTTTTCTACATCTTGAATACACGGTATTTGCCACGTTTCGTTATGCACGTCGCCGTCGGGCGATATCCCCTCGTTCATTTGCAAACAGTTGAAATAATCGTCGTCATACACATTTATTTGTTCGGAAACGGTGCAACCCGCTGCGTCTGTAACCGTGACGCTATACTGCCCTTTTTCTAAACAAGCGCGGAATGGCACCGGCGGAATAGATACCGCCCCCCAATTATACACATAAGGAGCTACGCCACCCGTCATTGTGACAAGGATGTTCCCCAAGTTTCGCCCCGTACAAAGCGTGTAAGATACTTGCGCCTGCAATTTAGGCTCGCTAACACGCACCGTTGTCACCATCGTACTGTCGCAAGCAAAGCCAAAAGACGGAAATACATCGGTATAAACGCCCGAAGTTGTGTAAACATGATTGCCAACCGTCACCGACTGCCCCTGGCAAATCGTGACAGATTGCATGGTATCCACAATTCTGCCTAATTGCACAATAGTCGTGCGAGTAGTGTCGCAGCCACCAACCGTCGAAGCGGTTTCAAAGGTATAAGTTCCCGACGTAGTGTAAGTCGGGCCGTTCGGAACGGGTATTGTGTAAGTTTGTCCTGTACAAAGGCGAATCGTTGCATTGATGCGAAAACGCGAATCAAACGTAAGCGTCGTGACAATCGTACTGTCGCAGCCTTTCCAACTTTGCAAATGGCTGGTGTAAATATTGGTGCTTGCAACGGCACTCGTATAAGTAATGCCGCCAACGGTATAGCTTTCGCCCAAACAGCGGTAAATGCTTTCGGCGCGATTCGTTGTCGGATAAACCGTCAAAACAGTTGTCACCAAGCTATCGCAGCCGCCTAATGCCTGCATCGCATCGTGATACGTTCCCGAAGCACTATAAGTATGCCCATTTACAACCACACTTTGCCCTACGCATCGGCTAACCGTATTCGTCAGATTATATTTATTATACACTTTCAAAATGGTTGTCACTATTTTAGAACAACCGCCCGTGCCTTGCCCTCCTAAGGTATCTCGATAAGTACCCGAAACGTTGTAAGTGTGCGTTCCTACACTATATGTTTCGCCTTGGCAACGCGCCACTCGATTTGTCTCGCGGGTGTACAATGTCACCGTAATTGTCAAGCGAACCGTGCTATCGCAGCCATAAGCCGAGTGCGTTGAAGAAAGAACGAGTGTAGTGCCAGCAGTCGTATAAGTATGGCCTTCGAACGTATAACTTCCGCCTTGACAGATAGTAACGGGCAGGTCAGAAATAATATCGGGGCGTTGTATGAGCGTGAGCTTTTGTGTTTTCCTACAGCCACTTGGCAAGGTGGTCAGCACCGTAAAATTGCCGCTCGATTGGTTTACACCATTCACCGCATAAGTAGTACCATGACACAATTTGATGGTATCAAAAACGGTTTGCTCGTCGCGATTATTGCGAATAGTGACCGAAGCGGTGCAGTGTTCGGCACCCGAAGTAATGCTAACAGTATAAGTTCCGCTCGTGCCTTGTGGGATAGTTGCGCCGCTAAATCCGCGCGGATTTGAGCCTTGTATGTTTGTGTCAGTCCAAATATAAGGTGTATTTCCGATGCCGCCAACGGTTGCCGTCACGCCCGAATGTCCACAGTCAATATTCGGATTCGACAGCACGATTTCGGGAACCAAAACCTGGCGTGTATTGCCTGTAAGAACATTGCTATTGCCTGCTGCGTCCGTCACCGTCACCGAATAGGTAGGCCCGCCAGGAAAAATCTGCACCGCACCCGTTGCGCCGCCCGTCCAAAGAAAGGCATAAGGCGGCGTTCCGCCTGTAGCAGACGCGGTTAGAGTAGCGGTTTTGGAGCAGTTAGGTTGATAAATACTAATAGCAGGCACAAATTGCGCCCACGCTGTTAGCCCAATAAATAGAAGCGTTAGTGCAAGTAGATATTTTTTCATTATTTTGAAGAAGTAAAAAATAAGTTAGTTGTTAATATGTTTTTTTAAAAATTGAAAACCAAGAATGTAGCGTTGTTTTTAAAATAAATATCGTAATTGTTTAGGTCTGCGATTTAAACGAAGTTTAAACCTCTCCTGCCCTCTTTTTATCAACTCGCTCTGCGAAAGGCTGCGGTAACTCTGCGAAAGGCTGCGTTTAAAAAATAGCTCCGCGTTTCAAACCACAAACCAAATACGCAGTTACTAAATATCCTAAAATAAAGGTATTAAAGACACCTAATTTTAAAACAAATAAGGAATAACAAATACATAAAACATAGTTTACAAAAAACGTGCCTACCTATTCAATTAAACTAATTTAAAATGTTTTAACGTATAAAAGCATACTTGATTTATTATAAAAATGCCTACCTTCGCCACACATTTCACTCGGCGTTTTATACCTTTTTAGACCTATAAAGAATTTGGCTATATTAAATATATTGCAAATATATTATTGCATAAGTCGTTCACTACCTTGAATCAACTCTAATAGTTAGGAACGTGTAAATGATAACTTGGGCAGGTTTTGCGGAGGGTTTTGGCACGAAGCAAGGCAAATATTGAGTGCAACGCGCTGCGTTGAGCTCAACATTTAACAGGAAAAAAATAAAAGCAAGCCAAACTTGCTTTTATTCTAGTGAACGCCCGATAGGGCATTCGGGTTATGAACAAAATAAAATGCAATCCAAAATTGCATTTTATTGACGAGAACGTGCTACGCACACGAGTAAAACTAACCAAGTTATCTTTTACCCATTCCTTACCGTGCATAAGCGAGCCGAATGGTAAAATAACAGCCTAAAATTTGTTCTAACCAAAAGAAACAAGTTTTAGGCTTTTTTTATTTTGATAAAAACCGTACCTTTGCGCCTTCAAACGCTTAATAAAAATAATATGTACGACGTAATCGTAATAGGTTCAGGTCCCGGCGGCTATGTAGCTGCCATTCGCGCTTCACAATTAGGCTTCAAAACCGCCGTCATCGAGCGCGAGTCGCTTGGCGGGATATGCCTAAACTGGGGCTGTATTCCCACGAAAGCCTTATTAAAAAGTGCGCAAGTATTCGACTATATCAATCATGCCAAAGATTACGGCATTCATGTAAGCGAAGCAAGTGCCGATTTTGGCGCAATGATAGGGCGCAGTCGTGGTGTTGCCACCAAAATGAGCGGCGGTATTCAGTTTCTACTGAAAAAAAACAAAATCGATGTGATAATGGGCACTGCTAAACTGCACAAAGCCAATCAGGTGCAAGTAACTGCCGCCGACGGCTCGCAAAAAACCGTGGACGGCAAGCACATTATTATTGCAACGGGTGCCCGCGCTCGTGCAATGCCCAATTTGCCGATTGACGGCACAAAAATCATCGAGTACCGCAAAGCCATGAGTTTGCCCACACAGCCGAAAAGCATGGTCGTTGTAGGCGCAGGCGCAATAGGCATCGAGTTTGCCTATTTCTATAACACGATTGGCACAAAAGTAACCGTAGTGGAATATGCCGACGCTATTTTGCCGCGTGAAGATGCCGATATTTGCAAAGAAGCGAAACGCGCCTTAGAAAAACAAGGCATTAGTATAAAAATAGGCACGGGCGTTGAAACCGTCGATACTTCGGGCGAAGGCTGCCTTGTCACCATGAAAAACAAAGCGACAGGCGCGATAGAAACCCTCCACTGCGATATTGTACTTTCCGCTACGGGCATCATGCCGAATACAGAAAATATCGGCTTAGAAGAACTCGGCATCAAAACCGAGCGAGGCTTTATTTTGGTTGACGATTTTTACCGTACAAACGTAGCCGGCGTTTACGCTATCGGCGATGTGATACCAACTGCCGCTCTCGCACACGTTGCCTCTGCCGAGGGTATTACTTGCGTAGAAAACATCAAAGGCATACACGTCGAAGCCATCGATTATAATAATATTCCTTCTTGCACCTATTGTTCGCCCGAAGTAGCCAGTGTAGGCTATACCGAAGCGGCTGCAAAAGCGGCTGGTTTCGAACTGAAAATCGGCAAATTCCCATTCTCTGCATCAGGCAAAGCTACGGCAAGCGGCGCAAACGGTGGTTTTGTAAAGGTCATTTTTGATGCCAAATATGGCGAATTTCTGGGCGCGCATCTCATCGGCGGCAATGTAACCGAACTTATCGCTGAAGTCGTAGTTGCCCGCAAATTGGAAACGACGGGGCATGAAATCATCAAATCTATCCACCCGCACCCAACCCTCAGCGAAGCCATGATGGAGGCGGCAGCAGCAGCTTATGGCGAAGTCATACATATATAAGTACTTATCTAAATAAAGCATTTGTGCTTATGAAAATCAATGAAATTCATATAAAAAACTTCAAATCAATACGCGATACGACCATTAAACTGGCAAGTATCAACGTATTGATAGGGGCGAATGGCGCAGGTAAATCAAATTTTATTAGTTATTTCAAATTTTTAAAATCGCTGATAAACGGTAATTTACAAGGCTATACTGCTGACAAAGGCCCCCCAGATAATATTTTACACTTTGGCCTGAAAGAATCGGATAGCCTCTTTACAAGCATTACATTTCAACACGGAACGAATACAAATACCTACGAATGCCTATTAAAACCAACCAACGAAGACGGATTTTATTTTGAAGAAGAGTATGTTTATTACAATCAATACCCGAATCGCATTTCTTATCAAAAAGGATATAGCGAAACAAAAATTGAGCAACGAATAGCAGCCGATAAACAAGAAAAAGGCTATGATGGCATTGCTTTTCATGTAAAAAATGCGTTTAATAAATTTTCGATTTACCATTTTCACGACACCAGCGAAACCGCCGCCGTAAAACGCTTAGGCGACCAAGACAACGCAGCTATTTTATTGGAAGATGCCGGTAATTTGGCGGCTTTTTTATACGAAATGCGCGAAAACGACCTATTCCATTATAAACAAATCGTGGGTATTATTCGCTTGATTGCCCCGTATTTTCACGATTTTGATTTGGAGCCTCGAAAAGGTAAAATTCAGTTGCGATGGAAAGAGAAAACGGCAGAAAAGTCATTTAACGCACATCATTTATCCGATGGAACCTTGCGTATGATGTGTTTATGCACCCTGCTTTTGCAGAAAAATCCGCCGCCTATCATCATCATCGACGAACCCGAGCTTGGCTTACATCCTGCCGCAATTACCCGTTTTGCAGCCATCGTAAAAACGGCAGCAAGAAAATCGCAAATCATCATCGCCACACAATCTACCACCTTAATCAATCATTTTGCCGCCGAAGATATTATTGTAGCCGAAAGAAAGGATAACCAATCAGTTTATACCCGTTTAAACCCAGAAAGCCTCACCGAATGGTTGAAAGACTATTCTATCGGCGAAATTTGGGAAAAAAACATTATCGGAGGTCGCCCATGAGTGTCGTGAATATTATT
>JBEEMU010000004.1:0-3002 GCA_041192485.1 Bacteroidota bacterium
TTTGCACGAGCATTTTATGTAGTTCGTCGCGCTCAAGTGGCGTGATTGTCTTATCGAGGTATGCGTCGATAAGTGCGTATTCGCGGTCAGAAAAATTGTCGTACATTATTTTTTTTAAAAATCTAATTTTTGTTTTTAATCTAATTTTTGCAAAGCCTCTTTGAGTGCCATTATCGAAGGTAAGCGTTCATAGTTCAAGGCTGCGATTGTTTTTTTATTGGTATTCGTTGTGGTAAGCGCAAGATAAGGCGCACCGTTTTTATATTGCAAACCGACGATAGTAACGGGCTGATTGCCTGGCGCGTTCATGCCATAGTAACTTTTATTTGTAGCACTCAAAGGAACCAAGCTACGCGCATTTTTGTAAAAAATACGCACATCTTTCCCTGTATCGTAGGTTTCTTGAACTACCAAATTGACAGGCGAGCTTAAATGATAGAGGCAGTCGATATTGTGCCAATTCAAATTAGCACTTGTAAAGACATAAAATGTGACCTGTTTTTCGTCTAAATCACCAATAGTAGGAGCGTTTGCTTTTGCTAATGAGTCGATGCGCAGAAACTCTTTTTGTTGTTTATTTGCCACGTTTCGTTGCAGTTCGCAGTCAACAGCGAATATATATGTGCTAAGCGGTTTACGTTTCCAAAAAGGTGTTTTTCGCCATAATTTGTCTGTTTTCCGAATAACAGCCTCTACCTCTGCCGTTTCTTGCTTGCGCTTCAAGGCTTCTTGCTGTTTTTTAAGCATTTTCGGCGAAGCATCTTTTGTTATAACGGCATTTTTTTCGCATAATGTGTAGCGTTTTTGCCTATCATAATCCAATGCTTCTTTGCAAAAATACCGAATAAGGGGCGTTGAAAAGTTGCGCTCGCGCCAAGTTGATTTACAAAATGCGTCGTAAATAGCCGGATTGCCAATATCTTGACAGCCACCACAGTCACCGCAATCACTGCCGCGTCCGCCGCCGCCGCCGCGTCCACTATCGCTGTCCCATTGCTGCCTACTTTGGGCTTCGGGGCTTGTGTGCCAGTTTTTGCCATCAGTCGCGCTGTATAGTTTCATGGCTCCATCTATTTTCAGCGTCGGCATACGCACCGTAAGCGGCTGTATAGGCTGCACAATTTTATCTTCGCAACGAGCCTCCAAATGAATCATACCATCGCTTTTTAGCAAGCCTTCGGGCGAGTTTGTTGCCAAATTCGTGAAAAACATATCGGAGCGTTTATAGGCTTCCCGCAAACCGATTCTTATCGTGTTTCCGCAATCAAACGAGTAGGCTGGCACGAATAACTGTGTGCCTTTTGCGCCAAAAAGCAGGGTATCGGAGTCGTTTTTTATGGTAAAAAACTGCTCTTTTGGCATCAATTGCGCCAGCAACCAGCGCAGGCTATCTGCCGAACCTATCGTTTCTGTAGGCTTTTTTATTTCGGCAACAGGCTCTCTTTTAGGCGGCGGTTTTGGTAAAAAATGCACCGTTATGACCACACGGCGGCTTTTCGCCAGCGTCATTTCCTCGTCGCCTTGCTCGGCGGGTTGATTTTCGCCAAGCGCATTCGTTGCTTTAATACTCGCTATGCCATGCTGTAGCAAATAGGCGGCAACTGTTTCCGTGCGCCGCGCCGATAATCGCTGATTAAAGTCGCTGCTCGCATCGATTGACGCGTGTCCAGTCAATTTTAGTTCGTAAGGCAATGTTTTACCATTTAAGGCTTTCACCAAACTATCTAAGGTTTTTGTTGCGATAAGCGACAAATCGTTTTTACCTTTCGCAAAGTAAACGGTTGCTGTAATATCGGTTTGCGCAAAGAGGGTCGTTGTTAAAAGACCAGTAAGTAGGAATAAGAGGTATTTTTTCATTTTTTATGACATTAAATAAATTAAAAGCACTTTAAGTAGGGAGCAGGAAATAAGCGGTATAAAATAATAATGTAAATAGGCCTGATAAAAGGGAATAGCAATCCAAGTGAGTAACAATCCAACTAATTAACAAATGGCCGCCTTCAACTTAAATAAAGCGCGATTAAACCGTTGTCGTACCGTATTTTCGTTTTCCTGCTGCGCCCGTGCGAGCGTGGCAAGCGGTATGCCTTCAACGGCGTGTTGCACCAAGAGGTTTCGGTCGCCATCTTTAATAAGCAGTAAGGCGTTTGCCATTTTGAGAATATCGGCTTGCAAAACCATATTGTCTAAAGCGTCTAAAAGGTCATCGGGTTCGTCGTAATCGTCGGGAACAGTTGCGCCGTAGCGAACGGTTTGTCGTTGTTCTGAATAGAGTAAATTCTTGGCGGTTGCCATCAAAAAGCCTTCGATATTGTGTTGCGGTTTCAATTTTCCATGGTAATAAGCTTCCAATAACACGGTGCAGGATTCGGCATAAATATCGGCGGCTCTATCGTCATCAACGCCGCGCTTTTGCAGAAATAGCAAGACTGGCTGCCGCATCGTGCGATGCAAGGTAGCAACGGCGCATTTATCGCCCTCAAAAATACGGTTGATGAGTGGTAAGTTTAGCACAATAGTTAAGAGTACTTCTGGATTAAGCGCCTGCGGCAAGTTGAAAATAAACTCGGTATCATTAGCTGTAAGACCCTTTTAAATAGGCTTTAATGTGGCTACACTACCCTTAAAACGCGGCGAAGAGTGTATGAAACCAATTGCTTCTGTAAGGATATGCAAAAAATGAAAAAGCGTTACATAAATGGGGACATTTTTTTTTGGGAGGCTTAGGAATATCAGACTTTTGACAGAATGTGCGTGGGTTTGGTATGCGTGGCTTTAGTCCGCATCACAACAAAAAATTGTTGAAAAGTACATTTTACGACACAAATCTACTATAAAGTGGCTAACCTAAGTGCCATAAGATGAGTGAGATGTTGTTCTATCTTTCTTTTAATAGGTTTATCTATTTCTTCTTTTATGCCTTTTAAATTATAAAATATGCATTTCAATAGATTTTTTATTTTGTGGCGGACTAAACTACTGAACAGTGTTTTTTTGTAATA
>JBEEMU010000005.1:0-6159 GCA_041192485.1 Bacteroidota bacterium
TTCGAAAATAGATGCAAAATGTGATTGCCCCGTAGGAGGATTGTGCAAACACGGCATTGCGGCGTTATTGGAATTGAACATAAAAATAGGGCTGGAAACAGACGAAATTTTCGGAAAATCGAAAAAAGAAGTCAAAAAAAACGCAGAAGAAGAAGCCCTGCAAACCGCAATAGACTTACTGGAACGCGCCAGCAAAGCCACCGAATTAACAACAAAAACAGCTGCGAAAACACCTGCGAAAACAATACCTCAAACAAGCAACGTGAAAAAAGAAAAACCATTTCCACAGCCTAAGCAAATTAAAGGAATCTATCTCAAGGATTTTTCCGAAAACCATTTTACACGCTCCTTGCCCCTGTATATTACCAAATCTGTGGCAGAATTGCAAAAAACAGGTGATTTGAGTTATGAAATATTGGAGCCGCGCAAAGTAATGGGCGAAATAATGGACAGTGTGACCGAGCCTAAATCGCCGCCTGTGCTGCACAAAATGTATGCCTATAAAGCGGTTTCAGGCACTTATAATAAAAACTACGATGTGGCGTGTTCTTGCGGTCAAACCGATAATATACACGGCTTGTGTAGCCATTTGCTAGTGCTTTTCAAGGAAATACAAAAGGAATGGGGCGACGATGGTATGGAATATATCAGCAAATTTGATGATGAAAAAAATGCGTTGCTTGCACCTTATGGCTACTCGCTAACCGATAATTTGACAGGCAAGTTTAAGTTTAAAATAAATAAAAACCACACAGGCAGGAGCTACTATTACAAAATCAACATAACGCCAGAATTGATAGTGTTAGACAAAAGCATTATCAAAATAGCGGATTTGACCACAAAAATAGCAAAACACTTGCCCACAATAGGCGTTTCGCCTGCCGAACGCGAATTAAAATCCAATAAAAGCATACAGCAAGCACACATTGCTACCGCAGACGAAAATGCTATTTATACCTACGCCGTGCTACCCGATTTGCAAACTATTGGCTTATCTATATATTACGTTAAACTACAATATTCAAATAAAACACGCACCCGTTTTAATGCAGAAGCACAGATTAAAATTCGCCCAAATAGCTCTTTTTCGCTGACCGATTTTAAAAAATTAGATGCAAGCGCAATAGAGCTTTTAGAGCTTTCTAATAAGCTTTCGATGATGGGTATCAGTAGTTTTGCAGCCGAAATAGGCGAGCGAAGCCTCTCTGATTGGACTTTAAACAACGCATCTTACGAAAATAGATTAGCCATTTATGGCTATATCAAGCAGGGTATCATGGAGTTGTACCAAAAATTCCCTGCCGAAACGGGTTTGATTGCTGTGGATAATAGGCTTGTCATCGTAAATTACATGGATACAATCAAACTTTCGCAATTCGTCACGCCTACACTTTACTACGATACCACACTCAATCTCCGCTTTCGCAATCGCGAAGAAGGCGATTTTGTAGTATTGGAAGGCGAAATATATAGCGAAGCTTGGTCGCGCCCAATTAACGACCCCAAAGCGAGTTTTCACATTCCGTTTACGGTTATTTTAGATGACACAGATTGGTACAAACTCAATCTTTCGCCAGAGCAAATGTCGTGGTTTGCCACTTTTTTGCAGTATAAACAAATCAAAGTGCGCAAGGCTTACACCCAAAACTTGGTGCGCAATATGATTGTACCCATGCGCCGCATTTTCGAGATGGAAACCAATTTGGCAGAGCCTATCAAAACCCTTAACACACACGCTGTGCCGCAGCTTTATTTGAAAGAATTGGCACAAGAAAACACCATTATTTTCCACCCGATTGTGCAATATGACAATATTCAAGTAGAATTGAACAACGAACCCATGCACTATTATATCGGCGAAGAGGAAGAACTTGAAATAAAACGCGATTTGGGGGTAGAAGAAGCGTACAAAACCTTGTTGCAAAGCCTACACCCAAACTTTGCCACACAAGAGTTTTATTATAGCAATGGTTGCTATTTTTGGCTAACAGTAAACGAAATGTTGGATAAACATTGGTTTGTCGACTTTTTTCAAACGCTGCGCGAGCAGGGGATAGAAATTTTTGGGTTTAATAATCTTAAAAAATTTAAATTTAATACCAATAAAGCCAAGTTTGAGATGCAGGCTTCTTCGGGCATCGATTGGTTTGATATGCACGCAGAAATGTCGTTTGGCGACCAAGTAGCCTCGCTCCGCGATATTCAAAAGGCGTTATTTAAAAAACAAAACTATGTGCAGCTCGCCGACGGAACGCTCGGTTTGCTACCCGAAGACTGGATTGAAAAATATGGCACACTCCTGCGCATTGGCAGTATAAAAGGCGATAGTTTGCAGGTTTCAAAACTGCATTTTACACTTTTAGATAAATTATACGATAAAATTGACCAAGAAACGGTTTTGGTAGAACTTGCCGAAAAACGCGAAAAACTTCGCAATTTTAATAATATAACGCAAACTTCAACGCCTTTTGGTATTGAGGCAACCTTGCGCCCTTACCAAAAAGAAGGTTTTAATTGGCTCAATTTCCTGGACGATTTTAAATGGGGCGGTATTTTGGCAGACGATATGGGCTTGGGTAAAACCCTCCAAGTTATTACGTTTTTACAGCATAAAGCCAACCTTGCTGATGCAGCCAAACAACCGCGCAAAACGCACCTTATCATCGCACCAACTTCCTTGATTTTCAACTGGGAAAACGAAGTGGAAAAATTTGCACCTATGCTAAAAACCTTAATTTATCATGGACCAGAGCGCAAAAACTTGAGTATTTCGGATTTCGAAACCGTTGATATGGTCATCACAACCTATACAACTGCCGCAGCCGATATTGAAAAATTTAAAGAATACAGGTTTGGGTACGCTATTTTAGACGAGTCGCAAGCCATCAAAAACGCCGCCACTCAACGCTACAAAGCTATGCGTTTGCTGCAATCCGACAACCGCCTTTGTATGTCGGGAACGCCCGTTGAAAACAATACTTTTGACCTTTACGGGCAGTTTAATTTTCTAAATCCGGGTATGCTCGGCAGCATGGAATATTTTAAAGACCAATACGCCACGCCGATTGACAAAGAAAACGACAGCGAAGCAGCCCAAGAATTACGCCGCTTAGTACAGCCGTTTATGTTGCGCCGCACCAAAGAATTAGTAGCCGACGACCTGCCCGAAAAAACCGAAATCGTGTTGTATTGCGAAATGGGCAGCAAACAACGCAAACTCTACGATGCTTACCGCGAAAAAGTGCGCAAACAGGTTTTGGGCGAAATAGATGCCAAAGGTATGAGCAGCGCGGCAATGATTATACTGCAAGGTTTATTGCGTTTACGCCAAATATGCGACTCGCCAAACCTCGTAAACGACGACGAAATAACCGAATTTGAAGAGGAAAGCATCAAGCTACAAGAACTAAAAGAACATATTATTGAACGCACAGGCAATCACAAAATCCTTGTTTTTTCGCAATTCAAAGGTATGCTCGCGCTCATACGCGCCATGTTAGAACACGCCAAAATACCGTTCCTCTACTTAGACGGTGGCACCTCGCCGAAAGACCGCCGTACAGCCGTCGATAAGTTTCAAAACGATGACAAGTATCGTGTTTTCCTTATCAGCCTCAAAGCAGGCGGAACGGGCTTAAATCTTACTGCCGCCGATTATGTTTACATCGTCGACCCTTGGTGGAACCCCGCCGTAGAAGCGCAAGCCATCGACCGCACACACCGCATCGGGCAAAAAAACCATGTTTTCGCCTATAAAATGATTTGCAAAGACACCGTAGAAGAAAAAATACTAAAACTGCAGGATAAGAAAAAAGCCTTAGCCGCCGACCTCGTCGCTTCCGAAACGGGCATGATGAAAAGCCTAACTCGCGACGATATTGCGTTTTTGTTTTCGTAGGCGAATGTAGGGCATTTTAATAAAAAACAACTTTATAATCTTTTATTACAAAATGCCTAACAAAGATACTTCGTACTGTAGTTTAAAACACCTCTTGCGTCCTCTTTTATCCGCGCTCTGCGAACCCTCGACGGAACCTCGGCGAACCGCGACGAAACCTCGACGAACCTCGGCGTTTAAAAAACTGCCTGCGTTTCAAACCGCCTAAACAGTTACGATAATTCTTCTCTATTTCACATTCAAACTCTAATTTCTCAAAAAAAAGCGATTACTTTCTTTCGAAAGCAATCGCTTTTTTTTATCCATTCCTTCTCTCTAAACTATCGCAAGACGGTCAAGCTGCCCACTTTTGTTCTGATTTTGGTGGTTTTGTCAGGCATACCTGCCCAAACATTGCCGCTATCAAAGACGGCTTCGCATCGCCAGACATACACGTCTTGCGGGACGATTTTACCTTCGAAAGTGCCGTCCCAGAACTCGGCGGGTTGGCCATTGTCTAATTTATCGCTTTCCCAAATCAGCTCGCCCCATTGCGTGAATATTTGGATGTGGTATTGCTTGATGCCAACGCCTTTCGGGAAGAAACGCATCACATCGCCAACGCCTGTTTCGGGCGAGAAGGCTGATGGTACCCATAAACCTTCGAAGTAAGCAGGTATAATTTCCTTGACTGCCGTATCGCGACAACCATAGATATTTTGCACGATTAACTGCACCGCTTTCCCGCCGTTTTGATAATAACGGTGTGTCGGGTTTTTCTCAAAACTAATAGCCGAACCATCGCCGAAATCCCAGTAATGCTCTACGCCGCTATACGGATACGCTTGCGAAGTGAAATTGACCGTTCCTGCAACGAATTGATTGAGGTCTTGCGTATAAATAAAGTCGGCAGTCGGTCGTGGCGAAACGCGGACAGTATCGGCGAAGCGAATGGTATCAAAACAAATGCCGTCAAAATTAACAACCAATTGAATGTCAAAATTGCCTGCTTGGTAGAAGGTGTGTATCGGATTAGCCAATGTCGAAGTGGTGCCATCGCCAAAATCCCAGAAAAAGCCGTTTGCGCCGCTCGAATGTTCTTCAAAAATGGCGGTGAATGGCTGACAACCTCTTCCGACAGGTACGCTGTAATTTGCGTGGGGCGAAACACGCACTTCAATGGCTTTGCGCAAGGTGTCGGGACAACCGAATTGATTATTTGCGATAAGCGTCACGGTATAAGTGCCTGTTGCCGTGTAAGTTGCGGTCGGATTAGTAGTTGTTGAGAACTGCCCATTTCCAAAATCCCAGAAGAAACCATTGGCCCCTACCGTATTATTTTCAAAATAATAAACAGCAGGCAACCCACATTCGCGCCTTGGTTTTGGTGAGAACGCTAATCGCGGAATTGGGTAAACATTCACGTCAGCCATACTCGTATCGGCATAACAACCGAAGAGGTCGGTGCCGCGCAGAACGACGTGGAAGGTGCCTGCGGTATCGTATAAATGCACCGGATTTGCGGCGGTACTGCTATTGCCATCGCCAAAATTCCACGAAAAATAAGCGGCATCGAGTGTTCCGTTTGTGAACGACGTTAGCAAAGGCTGACAACCGTTTATACCCGTTGCCACAAAGGTTGGGTGCGGGTTATCGCGGATAACGATGGAGTTTATGGCCGTAGCCGAACAGCCGTTATAGCGCGATGTTCCCGTAAGGGTAACACTGTAAGTACCCGGGTTTAAGAATATATTGGTCGGGTTGAACGCGCTCGTTGTGTCGCCATTGCTAAACTGCCAGAACGTACTTATTGGGTCGGTCGTTGTATTAATTATCGTGACGGGTTGATGCGCACAGCCATACGGCGGCGGCGCAAAAGAAAGCGTCGGACTCGGCAATACTTGAATGAGCGTGGTATCCGACGAGAAGCCGCAACCATTGCCCACATACTCGATGACTTGGTAAGAACCCGGATTTATAAACGTATGAATCGGGTTGGGGTCGCTCGATGTAGTGCCGTCGCCAAATACCCAGTTATGCGTAAACGTGCCGCCTACGGTAGAAGTAGAGAAATCTTGGAAATGCACCGTCAAAGGCGAGCAACCGCGCACGGTGTCTTGATAAATAAAGGCTCGAACCGACGATGGTTTGATAATCAAGGAATATCGTGCCGTATCGGAACCGCAAATATTTGTACCAATCAGCGTCACGATATACGTTCTTGAAACCGTGTCGGTTAAAAACTGTTGTGGCGGCGGTATTTCGCCAATAAACGTGCTGCC
>JBEEMU010000006.1:0-6573 GCA_041192485.1 Bacteroidota bacterium
TATCAAAACGAGTTTCCTCCGTTTTTTCTTTTTTGTCATAATAGCGGATAACCGCTTGCTTGCGCTCTTCTCTAATAAAATAATCCCGATTAAAAACGACTCCCTGGTTTATTCTTATCATGTCAGGGTGATATTCTAAGCCTCTTTCCTTGATGAATTTCGCTACATTTTTACCACCATATATGTAGCAATGATAGATTGTATGAATATATAGTATTTGACCGTTTTTATCACCGTGTGATTCTATAAAAATTAAATCACTAATTTTTATTACATCATGTCCTGTACCTGTTTTGGACGGAAGTCGAATATTTTTTACGGGAGTTTCAATAAACTTTTTGGCTTGTTTTTCCGCAAAATCATCAATACACATATCTATATCCGCAGCAATAGAAAGATGATTGAATGGCTTTACCTGCCAACGCATAATACAATCTATATTTTCTGTTCGTTCTTTTGGTATATTTTTACGTGCCGAACCTGTTATCATAATGATAGGGACAGAATTCGGCAAGTCATTGATGATTTTTGCAATAGCAATGCCGTCCATTTTACCAATACCCAAATCAATATCCATCAAAATACAATCGGGGTTGTATTGTTGATAAATAGACAAGGCTTTTTCGCCTGAAGCGGCTAAGGGCAGTACTTCGTAGCCTTCGGTCTGCAAGTCATGGGATAATTCTTCTGAAAGATTAAAATCATCTTCCACGATTAAAATTTTTATTTTCCCCATTGTAGGACAAATTGTGTTTAAAAATGATGGTAGTAGGTTATTGAATTTGAATAGGGATATAAAAAATAGTGCCGCCTTCGGATAAGTTTTCATAAGTAACAGTGTTATCCTTAGTACCGCCGAGCGTCCGTGCTGACCTGCTAACAATCGTCATTCCTAATGACTCTTTTGTACGCGCTTCGTATCTTACCTTATCTATACCACAGCCATTATCTTGTACGGTAAGTATAATGTTTTGCTCGCCTTCTTGTGCTTGCATCACAATACGAATATGTGGGTTAGGCTGATTATCAAATGCGTATTTACTGGCATTTGATAATAACTCATTGAGGATAAAACCCAAATTACTTTTTTCTTTCGTGTCCCAATGCCGTATTTCTGCATCATGGCATATATCTAAGGAGTAATCAATCACTCTACCATTATTGTTCATAGCATCTAAAACGACACTCATCAAACTTTCCAAATAAGATTTCACAGATACTTTATTCCAATCATCTTCTTGGTATAAAGCTGTATTGACACACCCCATAGAAACAATACTTTCCCTGCACCGCTCCAACGATGGTACTAATTCGGGTAGTTTATTGTTTCTTTTTTGGGTTTTAATAAAACTATCTAACGCCGCTAAATTATTACCTATTCTATGTCGTATTTCATCTTTCTGTATTTCTATAAAAGTTTTCTGTTCTTCTAATTGGCTGTTTATTATATTTAGTTTAGCATTTGCTTTTTCTAATTCTTTAATACTTAGTTGTAATTTAGCATTAATTTCATTAATTTCATTGTTTTTTTCCTCTAATTCCTTTGTTTTAGTTTCTAAATCCGCTCCTATTTTTAGTAAACTGTTTGTAACTTCCCATTTTGAACGTGTTGTTAAAGTACCATAATACATATACATTAGGACAAGTGAAGAACTAATCAACTGAAATAAACCTATATCATTTACATATTCAGCCTTATTAAATACATTATCTATCCATTTAATATCTGCAAAGTTAGACAATCCTTGTAGAAAAACTATAATGAAAAACATTATAGCAAGGAGACTAAGGATAGTAAGTATGGAATTACTATTCCACCAACGCTTGTGAAATTCATATTTATCAGGGAGGGTTTGTAGTAGAAATTTCACGACACTCCTATTCATAAAAGATATTATACTACCAGCAATGAACACAACTGTAATTGCCCAAACAGTAAAGGAAAATTGCGCCATAGTATCCTGTATGTGGGGGTATAAATAAGTACCCAAACTTAATGGAGGAAGTATAAAAAGAAAGACTAATAGACTATCTGATAGGCTATAAATATTAGCCATATACCTTAAAATTAAAATATTCCCAGTAATTTTAACACTTTTCAACCCTGTAAAATAAATAACTGTTAGTATAGTAGATATTACAATCAAATCCTCTGGTTGAGGGTTTTCATATATCAATGGTAATAGCCAGTAATAAAATATGAAACCTTGTAAAATACTTGATATGTAGTACTTCCAAAAAAAAACCTTTGACAACTGCGCACTTCCTCCTGGTTCTTTGTCTATAAGACCCGTCCAGTTGGCTAAAAATTGATAAAAATTTTGCATGATAATTGATTTTAAAAAATAAAAAAGGTTACAAAGAAAGCGCAAAAGTAGTGAAAATTCGCCATTCCAAAAACGGGCATCTCATTTGAGGGCTATTTTATCTCATTTACTCGTAAATGGGATACAAAAGTAAGCACTTTTTCCTACGCCACCAAACACTTTCGGGCGAAGGGCTGTTTTTCTACGGTAAAAAAGCGCACTTTCGGCCGAAAGTGCGCTTTTTTATATTTGTATGTGCTGCATTTTAAATATTTTTCACGGGCTTGCTTTCGTATATCGGGTTAAAACCACAGCCCGTAAAAGCGAACGAACGGCTACGAGCGGCTGCACGGCTTTTGGAGAGTGCGCCTTTAGACCGCCCAGAAACACAAGGTCTGCAATTATCCGTGTAAATCCGTGACCAATCCCTTAAGTTAGACAGTTACTTGTTTTTTTTTATAAAGAACATAAAAAATCCCCAAAAACAATCGTTTAATCTATAAAAGCCTTTTATTCGTCGGAAAAAAGAAAAACGCGGCGCGTTTAGAGGTAACTTTGCCGAATAAATAAATTTCTTCGCTCAAAATGCCATTTGATTTATCGGGGTTTAAGGTAGCGATTATCCATGCACTACTTACTTTACTTACTTTACTTACTCACCTTACGCACACACGTTCCTGAAGGGCAGAGGTGGTCAGTTTTAAAAAAAGCGTCATTACAACATGAAACTAAAAATAACAAGCTGGGCAGCAAGCCCTATTTTTGCTTTATTGACAACTATTGTCTTATTAATTGCGCCCGTCGCAGCGCAAGCGCAGATGACGCTCGACAGTATGCTGAACCGAACGCTCGACAGCATGAAAACACTGCTCAATGTAAAGTCGTTGAGTGCAGCGATGCAACTGCCCGATGCGGCTGTTTGGTCGCACGCAAAGGGCATTTCGGGCGGCTCATTATTAGCTACACCCGATAAGGTGTATCTGATAGGTAGCGTAACAAAAACAATGACTTCGGCTTGCATTTTGCAATTGGCAGAGCAGAATGTATTGAATTTGGACGACAGCCTTTCGCGCTGGGTCAGCCCGTTGCCTACACAAATAAACCCGAATATCACGATTCGGCAATTATTGCGGCATCAAAGCGGCATTTATGACGTGCTATCAAACCCGAATTGTCAGCCCGCTTTGCAGGCGAATATGACGCGCATTTGGCAGCCCGAAGAGCTGATTACTGCCTTTATCGGAAACCCCGTGTTTGCCCCTGGCACCGACTGGCAGTATTCAAACACGAACTATATGCTGCTCGCGATGATTATTAAACAGGCAACAGGCAACCCTTTTCACACTGAATTGCGCAACCGCTTTTTTACGCCCTTGACGATGAACACGATTGCGATTCCTGCCTTTGAGACACTAATAAGTCCCGTAGCGCACATTTGGATAGACCTCAACGGCGATGGCGTGTTAGACAATGCAAACAGTTTTTATATGGGCTGGAAATCGCTCAACTCGGCGGCAGGAGCCGCTGGCGGCTACTTTGCAACGCCTTCCGATGTTACGCGCTGGATGAGAACGTATATGCGCGGCGATTTGCTTTCGGCGGCAAGTATGGCGCAAGCAAAAACAACCGTAATGGCACCGGGGCTGCCTGGCGCAAGCTATGGATTAGGTTTAATGAAAAAAAGTTTCATCGGCTATGAAGGCTATGGGCATGGCGGCGACCTCTCTTACACGGCAAGTTCTTGGTATTTTCCGGCAAAAGATGTCAGTATTACCGTTTTTGCGAACGATGCGTCTATCAACTCCTGGGCATTAGCACCCGTCATTGCGGCATTGCTGAAAACATATACTCGCTGGCAAACACTCGTGCCAACTGCTAATTTTTCGGCAACTGCTGATTTTACGGCTTACCCGAACCCTTTTTCCGACAATATCGCCGTGAACCTAAATGCGCCGAGTGCGCAAATATCGGGGCTGAAATTCAGTTTATACAATGCTCTTGGCGAGCTGGTTGCAGTAAATAAAACGCCAAATTTTGATGCGAATAATGCCATTTTTGATGCCGAACGCTTGGCAAAACTGCCCGCAGGTATTTATTTTTTGAATATAGATACGCCCGAAATGGCTCAAAAAACTGTTAAAATGGTTAAGAAATAGAGTAGTTTTTGTTGATTTTAACTAAGTAGTCAATCCATTTAATTCTGTCGGATTGCGAGGCGCAGCGCACCGAAATATTTGTAGCATTGAAATATACGACCAAGCATGAAGGTGCAGCGCACGCCAACCTAAAAAACGGAAGAATTAATAGGGCGGTGCGGGGCACCTTCATGCTCGTTTCGGGATGATTTTCTACAAATATGATGGTGTGCGGCATCTTATACACATAAGCTACAATCCGTCCCTATTAACTTGAAAGACTACTAAGTGGAACAGCTATACGGTACATGATTTAAATAGTTACAATCTTAATACACAACACATGAATAAAAATCAATACATCATAGCTTTTTTAAGCTGCACGTTTTTAAACTGCATCTTTTTCGCGGTATTCGCGCAGGCGCAAAATGCGCCACAAGTAACGGGTACGATAGTCGACGGGTCTAAAAAAGGGCTGGACGGCGCGGTCGTTTATTGGCTAAAAGCCCAAGATTCGAGCCTTGTTAAAAGCGCGTTTTCGGAAGCGAGTGGCAATTTTGAGCTGACCGACCTTCGGGCAGGCCGTTTTTTACTGATGGTTTCGCAAATCGGCTATCAGCGATACTGGAGCGAGCCGATAACCTTGGAGGCGGCGACAAAAATGCAATTGCCGCCTATTCGTTTGCAAGAAGAAGGCAAATCCTTATCAACCGTGACGGTAACGGCAAAACTGCCCTTGATAGAGCGGAAAATAGACCGCACGGTCTTGAATGTGGAGGCACTGATTTCGGCGGCGGCTAATTCGGCGTGGGAAACCTTGGAAAAAGTGCCGGGCGTTGTGACCGAAGAAGGCGGCGGTATCCGCTTAAAAGGCAAAAACGGGGTGGTTATTTTTATAGATGATAAACCAACCTACCTTTCGGGCGAGCAGTTAGAAGCCTACCTCAAATCGTTGCCTGCCAGCTCCTTGAAACAAATAGAGGTGATGACAAACCCGCCTGCCAAGTACGATGCCGCAGGAAATGCAGGCATTATTAATATCAAAACAAAGCGCACGAAATTGCAGGGAATTTACGGAAGTGCCGCCGCCGCCTACGCGCAAGGGCGTTATGCACGAAGCAATAATAGTTTGAATTTGAATTATGGAAATAAAAAAATCAATGCTTTTGCCAACTATAATTTCGGTATTCAAAACAGTTTTCAGGATTTGACTATCAATCGATATTATAAAAATACCGATGGTAGCCCGAAGTCTGCGTTCACACAAAACTCGTATATTCGCGGTCAGGGGCAGTCGCATAGCTTGAAAATAGGGCTTGATTATAGTGTGAATGAGAAAACAACGCTCGGTTTTGTGGCAACAGGCTTAATAAATCCGAGTACGCATACGGTCGCTAATTTGGCAAGCGTTTTAGATGCGAACGGCACGCTCACGAACACGGTTTTGGCAGACAACAGAAACGAGAAGGGCTTTAATAATGGCAGTGCAAATGGGAATATGCGCCATCAGTTTGACTCGACGGGGCGTGTGCTGACGATTGATGCCGATTATGTTACCTATCAATCGAGCGATAATCAAGTCTATAAAAACACGTTTTTGAACCCGGACGGCGTACCAAGCTACCAAGACCGTTTAGATGGCAAACAGCCGTCTGCTATTACGATTTACGCGCTGAAAAGCGACTACACGCACCCGCTAAAAAGCAATGCAAGCATCGATGCAGGCGTGAAAGCGAGCTATACACAAACGGATAATGAAGCCATTTATGCCACAACTATCGGCAGCATTACCGCGCCAAACTACGACCTAAGCAACCGATTTACTTATAATGAATTGATTGCCGCCGCTTATTTCAATGTCAGTAAAAGCCTGAAACGGTGGGACTTTCAGGCAGGGCTTCGCGCCGAAACAACCACGATGAACGGCTATCAATACGGCAATGTGAACGTGCCAGCCTCCGACTTCTCGCGCAATTACACCAGTTTATTTCCTACTGCATTTGTTTCCTACAAATTAGATTCGGTGGGGCAGCGAGTCTTACAATTTTCGTATGGTCTGCGCATCGTGCGGCCTTTTTTTCTAGTCCTCTATGCGTTTATCTGCCCCTTAGTTAAGTTTACGTTTTATACTG
>JBEEMU010000007.1:0-2538 GCA_041192485.1 Bacteroidota bacterium
TGCCCACTTAAACCCTGTAAAATAGGGTGTTTTAGGGTAGAGATGGTTAGTTTACTCAAAAGGCGGCTATTTACTGCCGAAAAAAGCCAGTTTTTCACCCTAAATCTTACAGATTTCTTAAAAAACCTGCAAGATTTAAAGGTAAATTGACCACCTCTGCGTTTTAGGGTAATGATACCCGTGTTTATTTTGCTGTAGGCACTTATGAGGTATTAATTTGGTTTCTTACCAAACGGGTTGCCGCCTTTTAAAATATCTTCTACTCCTTTTTTAATATCACTTGCTTGCGTTTTAACGCCGTCGGCTCCCTTTCCTTTTGCGCCGTCGAGAATACCAGTGCCTGCTTTTTTGAGCGAATCGAGGTTTATTTTGCCGCTCATCGCATCTTTTGCTGCTTTTTCGGCGGCGGCTTTTGCTTTTTGCTTGGCTTCGTCGGCTATTGCTTGGGCTTGCGTTTTGGCTTTTTCGGCGGCGGCTTTTGCGAGGTCTTCGCCCTGTTTTTTCACCTCGTCCACTTTCTGTTTTACCTGCCCTTTTACGTCATCAACTACGGCATTTGCGGCATTTTTGCCTTCGGCGTTCACCAGCGTTATTTTAATAGTCGGTTTGAGCATCGAGCCGCCGATATTCGCATTGAAAAAGATGTTTTCCGATTGTTTTAGGTTGATACCCAGTTTGCCTGCTTGCTGCCCGAGTAAGTCGATGCCTTTGTTTGCCTGCGCTGTCACCGCATTTTTTTCTAACATGATGCGCGGAATTTTGAATTTCATCAAATAATCCATATCCGTATTCAAGCCATGTTTGCCCGAAATATTGATTAGAGCATCTTTTACTTTTAGGTCAAAAGGTTTTATTGTCAGCCGTCCTTTATCTACTTCAAACCAGTTTTTGGTATTCATCACCCGCGCCTGTTTGAGTTCTGCAATGTTCATTTTATCCGCAATATCGTCTAAGGGTTTAAAATTCCGCAACACGCCGTTGATGGTTGTGAGGTCGCCAAGCCCTGTAAGGGAGTTCATTTCGGGCATCAAATCGGGCTTCAATGCGCCGTCCATCGTCATCGACGACGAGAAATTGCCATCGATATACTGAATAATGGGGGCGTATTTTTTCAAGGAGGGCAAAAACTTGGCGGCTTGCTGAAAATCCACTTTATCTAAACTGTAGCCAAATTTAAACTTCGGCTTCCTATCTGTTACTTTGCTGTCATACAAGCCGTTCATCGCAATTCCGCCGCCAAGCGCATTGCAAGTAAAGTTTTTGATAGTTGCTTTTTCATCGCGAACAATGACCGTTCCTTTTGCGTTTTTCAAGGTCATATCGTCGTAAGGCAAGGTCGAAACGGCAGCATTTATGGTCATATCAATGTTGGCAGGCACTTTGATTGGCTGCAAATTAGCGGTATCAACAGGCACATTTTGCGGTTTTTGCGCAGGCGCATTATCGTCTTTTGTCATAAATTGGTTCATATCAAAAAAGGCAGAGCTGAAATTAATCGTTCCTTTTAGCACGTCTTTTCCGTATAAATAGCCAAAAATATTTGTAATTTGACCGTTTATTTTCATATCAGAATTACCCAAAATCAGTTGGAAATTATCACATTTAAACAAGTTTGGTGTAATTTGCCCTTTTGCCAAAAGGCTTTTCATCACATATTTTCCATAGGTAAACGACCCCATTTTTCCATCGAAGGCAAAGTCGAAACGGTCAAAAGGTTTGCTTGTAGCGGCGGTTTCGGCGGCGGTTTCGGTGGAGGTCGCAGCTTTTACCGCATGGGTTTCGGTTGTTTTTTCCGTCGAGCCGCCCATCCATTCGTTGGCATCAAACGAGTTAGAACTTAGGTTCAGTACGCCTTTCATCGTTTTTGTCCCCGAAAAATACGCCAACGGATTGTCTAATTTGCCGCTTGCTACAATATCCGACTTGCCTAAAAGCCCCGTAAAATTAGGTATTTCTACATTGCTTGGCGTAAAATTGGCCTCCATCGCTTTGATATAAATACGCGGACGGCTTGCCATTTTATAGCTCAATTCGCTCACGCTGGCATTGCCGCCCATATCCACTTTTTCATATTGCGAATTGCTGATAAACGAAAGGCGCGTATTGCAATGCACATCGGCTTTTATAATACCGCCATTCAAGCCTTCTACGGGGTAAGCCTTCGCTAAGTCGGCTAAATTGATAACGCCTTTTATGGTCGAGCGAATATCGGGGTCCGACATCGGCGTTTTCAAGAAAAAAGTAGCGTCAAACGGGTTCGCGCTCAAGCGCAAATGCAGCTTCGGAATGTCTATTTTTAAATTATCAAAATCTTTGTTCGGGCTATTAATATGCACCTCTGCATTGATGTCGTCCATGCCCATCGGCAATTTCGGGTATTTAAATTTGGCGTTAGCCGCCGTAATGTTCAACTTGACGGAAGGGTAGGTATTGTCGTTGTAAACGCCTTTTACTTGGCCGTCGAATGCGGCGCTGCCCGAGGCTTGTACGTCTTTATAATCGGCGGTATAAGCCGCAGGCACGAGCGATAGCAGGCTT
>JBEEMU010000008.1:0-3712 GCA_041192485.1 Bacteroidota bacterium
GGCCTCGCAGCAGGAGTGTCTGAAGGTTTCGATGCATTTGCCCAGTCAGAAAAAATTGCTACATCTGGCTCCCCATATAGTAGAATAGCTTCTTATGGTTATTCAAGAGCATATAGACCCACAACTATAGGCGGCGAAAACATACCTGCTTCTTCAAGAGGATTAGTAAAAGGGCTTGCGCCAGATTTTAAATTGACGTAAATAAAAAAGCGTCCAATCCTTATAGAATAAAGATTTTTGGGTTGAATTGGTTGCAAAAGGTTACTTTTGCGGTTGGAATTAAAACACAACCTTTTACTGAATTCAAGCGCAATGATAGGAAAAAACATCCAATTGGAGTTAATAAAATTAACAGAAAGTTATTTGGCAGGGCAATACTCTGAGGGTATTGAGATATTTGCCGAGCTGCACAACCTTGTAGTAGATGCCGATTTGACGGTTGGCGAAGCAGAAAATATGCGTAAATTATTTATGCTTTTCATGCTCGGACAGCTGGTCGAATTAGAAACGATGCGCCAAATTTGTGTGTCCTGCGGCATTACCAATTCGCAACACCAGGTCTGCTACACTGCGCTCTGCTCCAAACTATCGCAGCCGCAGCTTTTCGCGTTTTTTGAGGAGGCTTTTCAAAAAGCCCTCAAAGCGAAATTGGTTCCAATGGTGCTAAAACACGGCTCCAATTTCTCGCGCGATGTGGTCACGTTGGCCATGGACGATAGTGTTTTCAAACGCTGCTTTTCGTATAGTAAGGAGCAAGACGAAGAGTTTGATCGCTACTTCGGCTGCTTTTTTAGCGGACAGTTTGGCAAGGCTGTCTGGGGCTTTCAAGTACTCACATTCGGCGCGATAGTGAGCAATGTGTTCTACCCTTTATTCCTGTATTGTGTGCCGAAAACTGTAAAAGAGCCTGCCGTAAAGAAAAGTGAAAAAGCCGCGAAAAAGCAGCATTTTATCACAAAAAAAAACGAAATAACCGCTTTACACAACGAAATAACTGCGAAAAAAGCTACTGAAATGACCAAAGAAGAAAAAGATGACTTGAAAAAAGATAAATTACGCCTCAATACTTTAAAAGAAGAGCTAAAAGAATATAAAAATGCACAAAAAGTAGTAAAAAAGCCGAACAGTGTTAGCAAAAAGATAGCATTAGCCATAAAATTGGTTGAAAAATGGGGCGTTTTTATTAAAAAAATCCTCCCAGTAGGACGCAAAATACCTAATTTCCACCTAAGTTGTGACAGTGGATATTCCGATATAAACCTCTCTAATGCTTGCACCGCACTCAATATTGTCTATATTAGTGTACCCAAAATGGGGCAATGTATCCAAATTGGTGAAGCCCAAAAGCAACAAATTAAAGCTTATATTCGCGTACAATACACCAAATTGGAAACCGCACATAAACTCAAAGAAGCCGCCTTGAGCAAGGAGAAAAAAACGCCATTCGCGCTCCGTGTTCGCGCCCGTTTGTGTACACAAAACCGCATCTTGACCTTTCTCTTTTTCCGTCTTAACGGCTCCCGAAACGTCAGTGCTATTTATTGCACCGACCCCAATATCAAGGCCAAAACGCTCCGCCATCACTGGTTTGCACGCACCTATATTGAGCAGTTTTTCAAACTCTTGAAGCATTATTTGCGTATTCAAAACGCCAAAACAGTTTCCATGCACGACTTTAATAACAAACTCTTTCGCTTCGCATTCATCGCGCTACATTGCCAGTTGCTCCTCCAATTTATTCATAAAAAATCCAAAGCCTTTAAAACACAAGGCTTGGGAACCCTCCGAGTCATTTTACGCACAGACCCTACCATTTACCAGCTCCTGAAACAGACCATAAATATACCTTTTGCAGCCTAACATGACCATAACTACCTTATTTACAAGCAGTTAAAACAAGTAACATTATATCAATTTAATTGCAACTTTAAGTGTACTTAGTATTATACTTGGTTCTTTTAATGTTTTCATTTTACCTGCTTTGGCATGGGGGATTTATTTTCTTGTAAAACTTATCAAAAAAAGTAAAAAATAAAATAAGAATATGTTGAAATTTTGTATCTTTGCGTTTCAAAACTAAATATTGTATCGTATGGAAGTATTAACAACTAATCAAATAAAATCTCAATATCCTGATGAATGGGTATTGGTCGGTAACCCGCAAATGCGTGAAGACAATTTTGTGGGTGCGGTAATAGATATGCTATTATCGGGTATTCCCCTCTACCATAGTAAAGATAAGCGCGAAATCGCTTACAAAATTCAAGACCTTAAACAAGGTTTTGAGGATACTGCTTGCGTCTTTACGGGGCAAATGCCTAAAAACCGTAAGTTCTGGCTATGACAAAAAATGTATACAAATTCCACCGTGATGATGCGGATAGTCTGATATTAGTTTATGCAAGAGCCAATCAAGAGCGTGCAACTCTTGCATTAGATACAGGTGCAACGCATACAGTAATAGACCTTACCGTATTGCTAATGGCAGGTTATTCTATCAAGGATAGCACAGATTTAGTTCCTATGGAAACAGCGAAAGGAACGATTGACGCTTACGTTTTCAACCTCAATAAACTAACTTGTTTAGGAGTCACGCACACCAACAAAGAAGTTTGCTCGTATGACTTTTTAGCCAACAATGTATTAACGACTATTGATGGTGTTCTTGGTTTGGATTTTTTTGAAGGTTGCAGTCTCAACATAGATTTTGTAGATAGTCTGATAACTGTTCATCAAAAATAAAAAATAATGAACTAACGCCCAACAAGAAATATACGCCCATGCTCCTAAACGTCGCACGGCGCATATTATATCGTTGGGCGTAATTGCGGATTTTCCCACGGGTCAAACTAAAACCTAAGCGAACAATGCGTATCTTTGCGGCGAAAAATAAGCAAGATGCAGAAGCTGGTTATTTTAGTGATATTTGAAAATTCGGATGCAATTGTGGTTCGGTAAAATACGGTCAGGGGCGACTTTGGCAATATGAATAAAACATTGGTGAGTTGTCTGAAAACCATTTTTTGGATAATATCCCGTTCAGAATAGTATTTAAAGTTCAAAATTTTACCCTTCTTGCCTATTTTTCACATTTTTCACAAAATAATCATATAAAAATGGAAAAAGTAGGCAAAAAAGCAGCCGAATTGTCGGTAGTAAACCCAAAAGCGGCAGGTATTGATGTGGGTAGCCGCAGTCATTACGTTGCTATCGGGCAAGAAGCGTCCGATGTTCGCGAATTTGGCGTGTATTCGGACGATTTGCACACGCTGTGTAAATGGTTGCAAAGCGAAGGTATCACAGCAGTCGCCTTGGAAAGTACGGGTTCGTATTGGCAAAACCTGTTTTTGCTGCTGCAAGATTATGGGTTAAACCCGATTTTGGTCAGCGGGAAATTCACCAAAAATGTGCAGGGCAAAAAGACCGATGTGCAGGATTGTCAGTGGATACAAAAACTGCATACTTTCGGGTTGCTACCAAATAGCTTTCAGCCCGATAATTTTACCGAGCAAGTGCGGCAATATGCGCGGCATCGGCAAGGTTTGCTTGAAAACGGGGCAGATTACATCAAAAAGATGCAAAAAGCCCTGCGTTTGATGAATATTCGCTTGGATATTGCGGTGTCGGACGTAACGGGCGAAAGCGGTCAAGCCATCATCAAAGCCGTTATTGAAGGTAAAAGCGATGCGGCATATTTGGCGAGTTTGGCAAA
>JBEEMU010000009.1:0-5240 GCA_041192485.1 Bacteroidota bacterium
CCGCACGCATGAGGGTTTGGCTCCCGACGATAATTTGCAAGTGTATAGCGATGCTGATGCAGCACATTTTTTTGCAAAATTTTCGGCTATTCACGATAGTTTACATAGCTATATTATGCGCACTTACCATGAAATAGAAACACAGCATTTGCCAATGGTGCGGCATTTGATTATAAAATATCCCGACGACCTTAATGTGCGCAATTTAGATTATCAATTTATGCTCGGCAATGATATTTTGGTAATACCTGTATTAGGAAAAAATGCAAAAACGGTGCGTGGATATTTACCTGCGGGCAAATGGCAGCATTTTTTCACCAAAGAAATCATAGAAAGCAGCGGAGAATGGCGCGTTTTTGATGCACCGCTCGGACAGCCTTGCGTTTGGCAGTGTCTAATGTAAAAAAAGTTTTAGTGCCTTTAATTTATCAAAACCAAGCTCGTTTATAGGGGTTATGTATCAAGACCTTGCAACAAAAAACAAAAACAGTGTCTATCAAGGTTCGCCCGAATAGCAGTTATAAACCCGCAATTGCAGGGTTTTTTGCGTTATTTATCATGTAGGTTTCCGACCGAAAAATCATTTTCAACCAAGGATTTAGGCAATGTAACGGGTTATTCCCGAAAATCAAGCCAAATCAAGCCGTGGCTCAAAAGACGAGTAAAATGGGTATATTATTTGCTTCCTAAGTCCTTAAATCTAAGTCCAATATTTTCTCTCCTGTGCCAAAACGCACCGCTTATTTGTAAAAACATACAAGCAAGCGGTGCGTTTTTTGCGTTTTTTGCTTTGAAACTCGGAAACTTTCCTAAACAAATCTTAACCTTATTTTGTTATTTAGAAAGTATTTAAATAACTAAACTAAACTAAACTAAAATGGAAAGGTTAAGTCCCCTTGTAAAAACAGCGGCAATGCTGGCTATTGGCGAAATCGGCATCATAGAAGGCGTTGCCAATTCCGAATTGAGCAGTAAATTAGTGCAGATGGGTTTTTTACCAGGTAAAAAAATTGTCATTTTACGCACGACTTTTACGGGTACGCCCCTGTATGCCCAATTGGGCGAGCAGTATATTGCGCTTCGCCGCGAGGAAGCAGCGCTGTTAATCATTCGTCAGTAATCATTCGTCAGTAATCATTCGTCAGTAAAAAATATGCCCGAAGTAAAAGAGCTACTTTTAGTAGGAAATCCGAATGCAGGCAAGACTTCTGTTTTCAACCGCTTGACGGGGTTGCAACAACAAGTAGGCAACTTTCCAGGCGTTACAGTAGAGCGGAAAAAAGGCAGTACCACGCTCCCGAATGGGCGCATCGTTTCCGTCTTAGATTTGCCCGGCACCTACAGCCTGCACCCTACCGCCATGGAGGAGTATATCGTCTTGCATCATCTGCTTAATCCTGTGGTTTTAGCGGCGCGTCCCACCATTTTTTATATTGCCGACATTACCAATTTAGAGCGGCATTTACTCTTGCTTTCGCAAATTATTTGCTTAGGCTATTCGGTCGTGGTGGGCGTAACGATGTATGATACGTTGCGCGAAAGCGAAAAAAACTATAATTTAGAAACGCTATCGGCGCAATTATCGCTGCCCGTTTTTGCGATAAATGGCAGAACGGGCGAAGGCTTAGAAGCCGTCAAGCAGTATCTCACGGAGGCAAAAGGAGCGGTCAATCTGCCCTTTCTCGGAGCTTATACGGTCGTTGCGCCCTCTATTTTAAACCATATAAAAGAGCGTTTGGGGAGCAATAATAATTATATTGCGCAAATTGCGCTCCAACATTATACCCATTTGCCGCATTTATCGCAAGCCGATAAAGCGTTTTTAGCCGATATTAGCCGAAAAAATGACTTTAAAAGCCTGCCTTCGCAAGTGACAGACACGTTGAAGCGTTTTGAAAAAATATTGCCGATACAAGCCGCCGTTTGCGACGCACCGCCTGCGCCCGAATCGATGACCTATAAAATAGACCGTTATTTAACCCACCCTGTTTGGGGCGTGTTACTCTTTTTCGGCGTATTATTGGGCGTTTTTGAAGCTATTTTCAGTTTTGCGGCTTACCCGATGGACGCTATCGAAAGTCTTTTTACCCACTTAAACACTTATTTAAAAGCAGTTTTGCCCGATACGATGCTCACTTCGCTGCTGACCGATGGGTTTTTGGCAGGGCTTGGCGGTATTTTAGTGTTTGTTCCGCAAATCGCCATTTTATTTTTACTTATCGGCATTTTGGAAGAAACGGGCTATATGGCGCGAGCGGTGTATCTGTCAGACAGTTTGATGCGCCGTTTCGGGCTAAATGGGCGTAGCTTGGTTTCGCTGTTTTCGGGCATGGCTTGCGCAATACCCGCCGTGATGGCCACGCGCACTATCTCGAATCAGCGCGAGCGGTTGCTCACTATTTTGGTCACGCCCCTAATGAGCTGCTCGGCGCGTATTCCTGTTTACGTCATTCTAATTGCCATTCTCATTCCGCAGCCTGTGCGTATCGGCATTTTTAGTGCGCAAAGTTTGGTCATGTTTGGGCTTTACTTTCTGGGCATCGTTTCCGCACTTGGAATGTCGGCTTTATTAAAACCCTTTTTACCAAACCAAGAACTAAGCTATTTAGTGATGGAATTGCCAACCTATCGAGTACCCTACTGGCGCAATGTAACGCTTCGAGCGGGGCAGAAAGTGCGCTCTTTTGTGTTTGATGCGGGCAAAATAATCCTCACTATCTCTTTGATACTGTGGGCTTTGGGCAATTTTGGCCCAGCTAATAGCATGGACGATGCCGAACGAAAAATCCGAACGAGCTATACGGCAAGTCCCGACTTCGGGCATCGAATAGCCGAAGCGCGTCTTGAAAACTCTTATTTAGGCACTATCGGCAAATTCATAGAACCCGCTATTCGCCCTTTGGGTTTCGATTGGAAAATAGGCATCGCTTTAGTGTCATCATTTGCCGCTCGCGAGGTTTTTGTTGGCACGATGGCTACTATTTACAGCGTAGGAGCCGACGACGACGATGCCCTGCGCACCCGCATGAAAATGGCGACGCGCGGCAATACCGATGAAAAAGTTTTTACCCCAGCTACCTCCGTTTCACTCTTGCTTTTTTATGTTTTTGCAATGCAGTGTATGAGCACAATCGCAGTCGTAAAACGCGAAACGAATAGCTGGAAATGGGCGATATTCCAACTATTCTATATGACGTTTTTGGCGTACAGCACGGCGTTTTTGGCTTTTACGTTTATAAATAATTGCTGTTGAATAGCTTCGTAAGCAACGTGTAAATGATAGTTTGGCAGGATTTTGGCGCGAAGAAAGGCAAATTTCCGATTCTGCGCAGCACTTTCTCCGAAAAATTTAACGCCATTTCTTTTATTGCCATTATTTAGGTAGATGGTTTAAACAACCTTTTAAAAAAACTAAACACATACAAAATATTAACCTTACCTTTGTGGCTAACGCCAAAAGTGAGTAGGTGCAGCGCACCATAATATTTGTAGCAAAATCAAAAGTAAAATACGTCAAGGTGCAGCGCACCGTAATCTAATACGTTGGTTATCATTCGATTATATATTTCGGTGCGCTGCACCTACGGCATAACTGATACTGAAAATGCTACAAATATTTAGGGTGCGCTGCACCAATAAAGTACGTTTAGCCAACTACCCGATAGTTTCGTAAAAAAATGACAAACGCTGATAACCTTATTGCTGACGCTTTCCTAAGCGAGCCGCTTTCCATTTCTATGCAGGAAGCGGCTAAAATAGTAGGTGTATCGGCGGCAACCATTCGGAATTGGATAAAAACAGGCTACCTTGTTAGCCTTCACAAAGGACGTATTACAAAGGATTCATTGGATTCGTTTATGGCTGAAACAATGGGCAAAGAGAAGCTAAACAGCCGAGCCAATAAACGGGAAAAAGACCGCCATAATCATACTGCATTGACTTGGGATACTGGGCAAAAGGTGCGTTTGACTACTGAAAACGGCGACGATTTAGCCCGTTCTTATGAAAATTCACTATCCGAATCGCATCGGAATAAAGAGGGCATTTACTACACCCCTTTAAATATTATTGACGATATGCTGTCGAGCATTCCGAGCGATATAGGCGATAGTTTATTTCTCGACCCTTGTTGCGGCAGCGGCAATTTTATTCTGAGTGCCATCAAATTAGGCTTTAAACCCCAAAATGTCTATGGTTTCGATACCGACGAGAACGCCATTGCGCTCACGAAAAAGCGGATTTACGACCATTCGGGCTTCCAATCAACGACCATTGTGCAGGGCGATTTTTTAAAAATAGCAAAAAAAGAGACCTTCAAGTTCGATTTTATCTTTACAAACCCACCCTGGGGAAAGAAAATGCCCGCCGATGACAAAGAAAATTACGCCCAACTATACGAAACAGGAAACAGCACAGACACGAGCGCGTTATTCTTTTTTGCCAGTTTAGCTTGCCTTTCAGCAACGGGCAAATTAGGTTTTTTGCTGCAAGAAGCCTTTTTTAATATCGCCACCTTCCAAGATGCGCGAAAAGCCGCGCTGAATCTGTCTATTGAGCGGCTTATAGACTACGGCAAACCATTCAAAGGCTTGCTCACAAAAGCCCAAGCCATCATTTTGTCGAATGTGCCAGTTGAAAATGCTCTTGTAAACTGCGAATTGTCGACCGCGTCGCACTCGCGCTCGCTCCAATCGTTTCGGGCAACACCCAAAACAATTTTGAACTTCTGGGCTGACGAAGCGGCGGCGGAAATCATCTCACACGTTTACGCTACCAATCATCTCACCTTAACTTCTAATATTTCGTGGGGGCTTGGCATCGTTACAGGCAATAACGCAAAATATTGCCAAACGCAGCCGCAAGAAGGCTTCATACCCGTTTATAAAGGGCCAGATATACGAAAAACAGGTTTGGAAATGCCGACTGCATTTATCCCGAAAACGCTAAATCTGTATCAACAAGTCGCGCCAAAAGAGTTGTATGAAGCACCCGAAAAGCTGATTTATAAATTCATCTCGCCCAAGCTCTGTTTTTACCTCGATACCGAGCAAAAATACCTACTCAATAGCGCGAATTTTCTCGTACCCAATAGCGATTTCCCCCTTACGGGAAAACAACTCACCGACCTACTAAATAGCACTTTTATAAACTGGTTGTACCAAAAAATATTCTACACACCGAAAGTATTAAGAGGCGATTTGGCGCGGCTCCCTATTCATAACACCTATTTCAACAGCTGC
>JBEEMU010000010.1:0-2820 GCA_041192485.1 Bacteroidota bacterium
TAACTTGCTCGACTTGTCGGTTATAAAAAAAACGACCTGGGAAAAAGCCGTGCTGAAGCCCGCAATTTCTGGCGGCTCTTACCGAACAACGCTGTTCGATAGAGAAAACTGGCCGCAAATAGAGGCCGATTACCTCGAATTTGCGCAAGAAAACGACTTGCTTTTGCAGTGTTTTCTACCCGAAATACTAAGCGCGGGCGAAATTTCTTTGATTTATTTCAACCGAAAATTCTCTCACGCCGTCGTGAAAACGCCGAAAGAGGGCGATTTCCGAATTCAGTCGCAATTTGGCGGACACTATGCAATATACAATCCCGATGCAGAACTCTTGCAGACTGCGGGAAAAATTATCGCTTGTTTTGAGGGCGAACTACTGTATGCGCGTATCGACGGCGTGTTGCACGACAACCAATTTCTGCTCATGGAAGTAGAACAAATTGAACCCGACTTATACTTTTATTTGCACGAAAGTGCCAAAAATACATTTGTAGAAGCCATTTTAGAGCTGTTGTAAGGGCTTTCGTGGTAATAAGTGATTTTTTCTACCCTTTTATAAAACGTTCCAAACCGTTTTAGCTCGGCGTTATCTAAACGTATCGTATCCTGACCGATTATTTTACGCGGCGGTTTTAGTTCTATTCGTGTAGTTATCCTGTCATATTGTGGCAGCAATTCAATGAATGCAAATACCGCGCAATCGTCGGGATTTTGCGAAAGCCCGTTTGCATCGCCACGCCTATAAACTAACCGCACCGCCGCCGGCGTAACTTCCTTGCTGCCTTGTTTTAGAGTATAAACAGGCGGTATAATTTTCACTTGCTTCGGCAGTTTTTGCTTGGTATTTAATAGCCATTCGCCTTGCTCGTCCTTTCTGCTAATGACCGAATCTATTTTTTCGCCAATAACGGGTTCAATCACTCGAAATCTTTTTTGCGGAATTGCTTTTGCAACTTGTGGCGACACCGTAAAATTGCTATCGGGGAAATTTTCATATTCGGGTGCTATCCAGCAGCGAGCATACGATTTTCCTGTACATAAAGAAGGGCTTTTTTCAAGTTCCATAAACGTACTATCTGTATATGTTTTTTTTATATATTTTGTACAAATACAGGTTTGCGCTACGGCGAAATTTAGTGACGCAAAATTTGCCGAAAGGCAGAAAACGAATAGGGAAATGATTTTTTCCATATAAAGCTTTCAAACGGTTTTATCGACTTTCATACACCGTTTTGAGGTCGATGTTTTTGCGCGAATACGAACCGTTGCTCGATAGTACGCGCTCCTCGCTGCGTTTTTTCGTGTAAACGATACGCTTGAAAATAGACTTTCTTTTTCAGCTCTTTTATGTGTAGTTTTAAAATTAGGCGTTTAATCCTCTACAATAATATGCGAAGTCCGTTCTAAACAATAGGTTTTTAGTTGAAGTAAAATGCGGAAAATTTGGAGCGCATCGTTATATTTTGTGCTTTGATAGGCTTCGCTTGTGGTGTATTTGTTGCCTTCTAAAACCATAAAAAACCAGTTTCTACCGATAATATAGCAGCCATAAATCGGGAAGTTTTTGTCCGAGTTTTTGTTTTGCTGCTGTCCTACCAGCATGGCAGCGAGAGCTTGTCCTTGTGGGTCGCCATTGGGGTCGGTTTCTTTTTTGTATTCATTGAAGGCAAAAAAAGGGAGTTTCGGCGAGCGATAGCCTGACGCGATGACTTCATCTACACGCCCTGAAAGCATGATTTGATTGACCTCCGCCGATAAGGTATGTTGCGCAAAAAGGTTGAAACGCAGCCGTGCCGTGAAATTGACCGTTGAAAACATTGGGCCAATAAAGTGCAGCGAAAGGTCGTATTCATTCCAATGGGAAACATTGTCTTGCAAAAGTTCGCACAAGCCGCACACCGTTTCTTGATGAAAGGCACTCAATTCCATGTCAGCCTCTATCCACTCAGCAAGCAGTTTGCTTTTTTTGGTTGGAACTAAATTGAATGTTTCCTCCATTTTTGAGAGGGTACATTCGCTAAAATTTATTTTCTCCATCGTTTAATTGTAATTAAGCATCTGTGGCAAAATAAACACGGGTTTAATCAACCCAGAACTCCCTATTTAACAGGGCTTCAAAACCGTGATTATTTATATATTACTACTACTTATTAAGGTGTGTAGATTAAACAAAGTTTAAACCACACACCTTAAATTGCGAATATCTTAAGGAACGTGTAAAACTAACCCAGTTATCTTTACCCATTCCTAAAATCAATAAGCCCATTTGATATACGTTGTTCCCCAAGTAAAGCCACCGCCGAAGGCGGTAATTAGTAAGTTGTCGCCCTTTTTCAAGCGCGGCTCCCATTCCCATAGGCAAAGTGGAATAGTTGCCGATGTGGTATTGCCGTATTTTTGAATATTTATCATCACGCGTGCTATCGGAAAATCGGCTTGCGAAGCTACGCTATTGATGATACGCATATTTGCTTGATGCGGAACAAGCCACGCAATATCGTCTTTCGAAAGATTATTGCGCTCCATCACGCGCTTGATGGTATCCGACATTCCGCGGACGGCTGCTTTAAAAACAGGTTGCCCGTCTTGCATCACATAATGCTCTTTTGCCATCACTGTATCTATGGTGGAAGGGTAAGCCGAACCGCCGCCTTTCATATATAGATAAGGCAAACCGTCGCCATTGGCCAACAACAAAGAGTCTTGTAAGCCTAAGCCTTCGGTGTTCGGCTCTAATAAAACGGCGGAAGCTGCGTCGCCAAATAAAATACAACTCGATCTATCGGTATAATCTACAATAGATGACATTTTATCGGCTCCAAC
>JBEEMU010000011.1:0-2552 GCA_041192485.1 Bacteroidota bacterium
TAAATACAGATGGTACAGTTTCGGGTACGTTCAAAAGCACCGATACTGCTGGTGGTGCTTTAAATTGTAGCTTCAAAGCAACAAAACAATAATAAGGCTTTATAAAAAATGCAGCTGAACAAATTTTGTTCAGCTGCATTTTTTTACTCTTAAATTATTATAAAAAATAAGCGACCATCCTTAGCAGGATAGTCGCTTATTTTTTATAACATACAATCCATTAATGATTGCCACGGTCATTAACTGATTTTGGAGCTGTACCGCTGCCACTAGCTGCACCACCTTTACCTTCAGTAGGAGCATTTGCCCCACGGTCATTAACTGATTTTGGAGCAGTACCCGATGCGCCATTACCTCTATCATTTACGCTTGTAGGTGCGGTTGTTGATTTTACAGGAGCTTTCGGAGTTTCAACTTTCGTTGGCGTTGCTGGCGTTGCAGGCGTTACTGGTTTCGCAGGTTTAACACCTTTCGTAGGAGCTTTAACGGCTGGCTTAGTTCCTTTTTTCTCCACTTTTACAGGAGCTGCAGGAGTAGCAGGTTTTGTAGTGGCTGCGGCGGCAGAATCTGCTGCTGCTTTTGCTTTTGCTTCGGCACCAACTGCGTTAAGGCTATCTTGCAAATGCGTTGCTTTTGCTAATGAGTCTGCTGCTTTTGCTGCGATTTCTTCGGGGCTTGGACCCGATTTGCAAGAGGTAATAGCTACCATGATGGCTGCTGCACCGAATAATGAAAACAATGTTTTCTTCATGATTAATAAAAAGATAAAATGTGAAAATTGGTTAAATGAAAATTAACTGCGATTTCATTACTGAAATAACACCGCAAAGGTAGGGCTTTTTCAAATATAAATAATATTTTAAGAAAAACTTTAACGCAACTTTAATTTTTGGCAGGCGAAATAGCCTTAGAAAAGCGGTTTTTCGAGGAGAAATCACAGAGAAGCGAATGAATCGCGAATTTCATTAATCAAATTAGTAAATTCGGGCTGCTTTTTAATGTCGGATTGCCAAGCTAAACCCATTTCGCAAAGGTCGTAATTGTATCGAATTTTGGCTCCGGGAATAATCTTGTTTTGTGCGTCGCGTTCGCGTCCCATGACCCATAGCGTGTCGGCAATTGCGGCGGTTGAAACGATGTCGTGGGATACGATAATGACGGTGTTTTCTTGATGACGATTGGATATTTCCACAATCATTTCGCTTATTTCGTCAATCATATTGATGTCGAGTCCGCTGAAAGGCTCGTCTAAAAGCAGGAAACGGTCGGTGCAAAGAAGTTGTTGCGCAATGGCTACGCGCTGTTTTTGCCCACCCGACAATTGGGCAGGGTAGTAGTTATAATGGTTTTGCAAATTGCAACGCTCCAACATTTCATTGATGCGGTTTTTACGCTCGGCAGCGTCTTTGATATTTTTTTCGGCGGCTACCTCTAAGTTTCCCCACACGGTGCGGTGCTGAAACAACGGATAGTTTTGCTGCACTACGCCAACATTTCCCACCACAACGGGGTCTAAGGTCGTGTTTATACGCACGGCTCCCGTGGTAGGCTTGATAAGTCCTGCTAATATTTCAAAAAACTTGGTTTTGCCAACGCCCGACGGCCCCAGAAAGCCGACTATTTGCCCCTGCGTTTGGCCGTTATTCCGCCAAATGTCTTTTACTTCTACGTTTACATCGCGCAGAATTTGGTTGCCGCCCAAGTTGAGCGACACGTCTTCTACTTTGAGTATGGTGTTGGTTTTATAATAGGTTTTTTCAGACATTTTTTCAGACCTTAGATTTTTTTTAGATTTTTTTAGACAGGTATTTTTTAACCTTACTGCGCTTCTAACTGTAAATCGGCGTAAGGGCAGAATAGTTTTTTAAGCAAACCGATGCTATAATCTAAGACGATGCCCATTAGTAATATGACGATTTGTATAGCAAAAACGGCATCTAAATGGAAGTGCTTATTTTGGTTTAATAATAGCGTACCGATGCCGCCCTCGGCGCGGCTAATGCCTTCTACCATCGTGAGCATCATCCAGCTAATGGCGAAATTTTGGCGAATAACTTCGAATACTTGGTCGAAACGCCCCAAAACGATGACTTCCCACACTACTTGCCACTCGCTCATACGCAAGGTGCGGGCGTGCGCAAACTCGTATTTAGGGATAGCGCGGATTATTTCTACCATAGAGGTTACAAAAAATACGGTAATGCCAAACACTAAAAGCGACACTTTGAGCTGATGCCCACTCGATGTGAGTAAGGTGAAAACGAAAGACAGGCCAACTAAGGTCAGAAAACGCCCTTTTGATACCAAAAAGGCAAACGGGCGGAAGAATGGCAGCACCGTTGAATAGGAAATAAGTAGCGACAAGATGGTGGCCATAAACATGGCTACAAGGCTCAAACCTGTGCTGGTAATGAGTTCTTGTATTAAATTGTCTTCGCTAATCATGCGACTGCCCGCGCCGATGATTTCCATCGGCGAAGGCAGTAATTCGCTGCGCGAAAAAGTCCATAGCAACACAGCAATAATGGCTTGCAGAGCCGCCATAGTCAGAA
>JBEEMU010000012.1:0-6301 GCA_041192485.1 Bacteroidota bacterium
ACTACTACTACTTATGTCATTTTTATAAAAAATCACTTTTAAGTTCACTTTCAATTTTTAGATACAAACATGGATTTAGGTAATCTGATGGGAATGCTCGTTCAGTCGGGCGCATTAAACAATATCGCTGGGCAAACGGGCGAATCGCCTTCGGCTACACAAGCTGCCGTGCAAGCTCTTTTGCCTACACTAATAGGTGCGGTTGCCCGCAACGCTTCTTCGGAGCAAGGCGCGTCGTCATTGATGAATGTGTTGGATAGCGACCACGACGGTTCGGCTCTCGATGACATCGTTGGTTTGGTAGGCGGCGCAATGGCAGGCACCAAAACGGGCGATGGCGCAGGCATTATTTCGCACCTACTCAACGGCAATCAACACGCCACCGTAACCAATATGGTTTCGCAACAGGCGGGCGTTAGCCCTTCGTCGGCTGCCTCGATGATGCAAATTTTGGCTCCTGTGGTCATGAATTACATCGGGCAACAACGCAATTCGCAAGGCTTAGATACGGCGAGTTTGATTGGCTCGCTCATCGGCGGCGGCAATAATCAGCCAAAAACACAAAATCAGTCGGCTATCGGCGGCATGATGGGCTTGCTCGATATGAATCACGACGGCTCGTCGATGGACGAAATCATGTCTATTGGCGGTTCGCTTTTAAGCAACTATTTCAAAGGATAGCAGGAACTATCACATACCATTTACTCCCTACGGCTTTATGCGGTAGGGAGTTTTTCTCGTTTTAAAAAAATTGCAAATATACAGCAACTTAAAACCAAATTACCGCCCATCGTTTGCAGTTTAGCGCAAAAGTAGCCCGAATAGCGTTAAATTTTCAATCAAAAATAAAAATAAGTAACTTATTACTATTTCATAAGTATTTTTTAACGTATTTTTGCGGTTGTAAAAATGAACCACCCAAAATAGCAGAGAATACGAGAGCGTTGCACTATATATATGTATCAAAATGGTATCGAATGGCAGATTGTCGCTCGATGCTTTGCTGTGTGCTGTTTTCAATAGCGCATTTTGGCGTATTTGCGCAAAATGAAATTACGTTTGAAGCCAGTATAGACCAACAGAAAGTTGCCTTAAATGATTTTTTAGAAGTAACGTTCACCCTCCGCAATGCACAGCCCGAAAGTTTTACGCCGCCGCCGTTTAATGAGTTTAAAATTGCAGGCGGCCCCAATCAGTCCACCGAAATGAATATTGTGAATGGCTCGGTTTCGCGAGTCATTGCCTATTCGTTTTATTTGTCGCCCAAAAGTATGGGCAAATTCACGATTGGTGCAGCCAAAATACAGTACCGCGGACGGAGTTTGCAAACAAAATCAATGACCGTGGAAGTAGTGAAAGCCAACACACAAACCGGACGCAACGCTCGACCAGGACGCAACGCGCCGCCACCTGCGGCGGCAATTCCGTCGATTCCTAACTTTTCGTCGGCCGCGAAACCATCGTCAAAAGGGCAAAAAAAGCAAGAATTGACCGAAGCGCAGTTGGCAAAAGGGATATTTTTGCGAGCCGAACCGTCCAAAAAAGAAGCGTTTATTGGCGAAGAAATCACGGTGGAATATAAACTTTACACCAAATTCGGCTTGAATGGCAAACAGTTTACAGCCTTGCCGCAACTAAAAGGCTTTTTTCCTGTAGAATTTAAGCAATTTGATAGCAATACGCATCGCGAAAGCGTGGGCGGTACTACTTATGCGGTTCAAACGCTGCGCAAAGTAGCCTTGTATCCGCAAAAAACAGGAGAACTTTTGCTCGACCCACTCGGTGTGCAGGTCGGCGTGATTACCGATAACCCAGAAGATGCCTTCGACGACCCCTTCGGTTTTTTGGGTGCGCAAATGGTGCGTCCTTATGAAACGGAAAGTTCGCCCGTGAAATTAAAGGTGTATAGTTTGCCGCAAGACGCGCCGAAATCATTTAAAGGTGCGGTCGGTTCCTTTACCTTCTCGTCAAAAGTACGGAAAGGAACACTCCCGACTACGACCGACGAGCCGCTTCATTTGGAGCTGACCATCACCGGAACTGGCGATTTTAAGCGCGTCGGCTTTCCTTCACTCGGCATAGATTCAACGGCATTCGAGGTTTTTGACCCCACAATAACCGATAATACGGAAGAAACGCCCAACGATATACAAGGGCAAAAACATTTCGAGTTTATTTTGCAACCGCAAAAAGTAGGCAAACTGCAGGTTGCGCCTTCGTTCACTTATTTCGACACGCCTACCCGCCGCTATAAAACGCTCACCTCCGATGCCATTCAGCTCGATATTGCATTAGGCAACAAGCCCTTAGCCGCGCCACAAAAAGACTCGCTCGCCGTCACCAATCATTCGCCGAAAGGCGCACTTGCAGCGAATAAAACAGAGGTGTCGTTTATGCCAAGCAGCTCGCCCTTATTAGGCAGCCGATGGTTTTGGTTTCTGTTTTTCATGCCTTTCATGATAATTGCAGCAGGCGGCGTTTACAAACGTATTTTGTATAAACAAGGCAATTTTAGTTTGGCAGTGTTGCGGCGCAAAAAAGCGAACGCCGTGGCACAAGACCGTTTGGCGCAGGCGCGTTCATTGCTTTCGCAAAATAAAATAACCGACTTCTATAATGAAATGCAAAAAGCCTTGTGGGGCTTCGTGCGCGATAAATTTGAACTTTCTACTGCGCAACTTTCCAAAGAGTATTTACACCAAAACCTGCCGCCAAAAGGCGTTTCTGCCGAACAAATCCAAACCTTCATCAACCTATTAAACACCTGCGAAATGGCAACTTTCGCTGGCTTTATGGGCAACGCCGACAGTCACGCGCAAATTTTGACGAAAGCCAGTACGCTTATAAACGAACTAAATAAGTAGTAGTCTATAAATAATTACAACTAATATCCTTTATATCAAAAAATGCTTACAAAACTACATATTCGCAATTATGCGATCATCGAGAAAGTAACGATTGACTTCTCTAAAAATTTGACCATTATAACGGGTGAAACGGGCGCGGGTAAATCTATTTTACTCGGTGCGCTTCATTTAATTATGGGCGGACGTGCCGATACGAAAGTACTGCACGATACCGAGCAAAAATGTGTAGTGGAAGCCAATTTTGCTATAAAAGACTATAATTTAAAGCCTTTTTTTGAGCAACATGAATTGGACTATGACGACGAACTCGTTATTTCGCGCGAAATAACGCCGTCGGGCAAGTCGCGAGCATTCATCAACGACACGCCTACACAATTGCCTATTTTGAAGCAATTGACCGCTGCACTCATCGATTTGCACCAGCAATTTGATACCTTAGACATTCATAATGTATCGTTTCAGCTGCGCATGATTGATGCCCTTGCGGGAAATAAATCGCTTCTGGTAGCCTATGATAATGACTATAAAAGCTACCAAGCGAATCGCCGAAAGCTGGCCGAATTGGAAGCCATGAGCAAATCGGGCGCAAAAGAAATGGATTTTTTGCTTTTCCAACTCAACGAACTCCATGAAGCAGATTTGCAAAAAGGCGAACAAGAGAGCTTGGAAACCGAACTCAAAACACTCTCGAACGCCGAAGAAATCAAACGGATTTTAACCGCTTCTTACGATGCTTTGGCAGAAAGTGAGCAGGCTATTACGGGCGGAGTGCGAGCCGTTTCGCTGCAATTGTCGGCCGTCACGGATTTTCAAAAAGACCTGCCCGCCCTGTACGAGCGGTTGCAAACAGCCCTCTACGAACTAGATGATATTGCAACCGAGTTAAACGACATTGCCGACGACACCGAATACGACCCCGAGCGCATCGAGGAAGTGAACGACCGTTTGAGCGTTTTATTCAAATTGCAAAAAAAGCATCAGGCAACAGGCGTAGAAGAGCTGATAGCTTTGCGCGACGATTTGCAAGGGCGCGTAGGCGGTTTCGGCGACCTGTCGGGCGAAATTGAGCGGATTAAACAAACCATCGATAAACAATATACACAGCTCGCGGCGCAGGCAACCGAACTTTCGGCGCGGCGCAACGGCGTTATCGCCGACTTTGAGGAGCGCGTTCACACCATGTTGCGCCCACTTTCTATGCCGTTTGCGCAGCTGAAAGTGCAGCTCGAAACCACGAGCGAACTAACCGCAATAGGCAGCGATAAAATCAGTTTCCTTTTTTCTGCCAATAAAGGCGGACGCTTGGAAACCTTGAAAGACGTGGCTTCGGGCGGCGAAATCTCGCGCCTAACACTTGTCACAAAGTCATTAGTTGCCAGCTCTATTCCCTTGCCAACTATGATTTTCGACGAAATAGATGCAGGCGTTTCGGGCGATGTTGCGGGCAAAATGGGCAATATTTTAAACCACCTCGCTAAAAGCCAGCAAGTTATCGCCATCACGCACTCACCGCAGGTTTCGGCACGAGCCGATGCTCATTATTTTGTGTATAAACATCATGGCGACGACCGAACAACCACCAACGTAAAACAACTTTCGCACCAAGAACGTATCATGGAAATAGCGAAAATGTTGAGCAGCGACCCGCCGTCAAAAGCCGCTATCGAAAACGCAACCAGTCTTTTGCAAGTTTCTTAAATTTCAAATTTATACGAATGAACGACCTATTAAACCAAAACGATGTAGCGCTTTTAGTAAAAACGTTTTACAGCCACGCAGCTGCCGACCCGCTATTGTCTCCGCATTTTGAAGGAATCGATTGGGAGCATCACTACCCACGCATGATTGCTTTTTGGGCGTTCATATTGCTCGAACAACCTGGTTTTCAAGGAAATGTGTTTGATGCTCACGCCAATTTGCCTATCGATGCAAGGCATTTTAAACAGTGGCTCCTCCATTTTCACAACACGGTCGACGTACTATTTACAGGCGAAAAAGCCGAGCTAGCCAAACAACGCGCCGATAGTATTGCTACTATTTTTCAACATAAAATCGCTTTTAGTAGAGGCGAAGGTTTAAACCAAAATTAAACACACCTATAGCGTCCTCTTTTAACCCTCCCTCTTGCGAAACTCTGCGAAACCCTGCGGTAACTCTGTGGTAACTCTGCGAAAGGCTGCGTTTAAAAATTTTCGCCGCGTTTCAACCCACAAACCACCCAAACCGTTACAAAAAGCCAAAATCTAAACCGTTATAAAAAATCAATTATAAATAAAATAATATGCAATCCATTTTAAAAATCGCTGTTTTCGCGTCTGTTGCCCTGTTTAGTATGTCGTTTTCACCGACGACAAAAGGCAAAAAAGTAAAAAAAACAAGCCCCACAATCACGCTTCGCAGCCCCAAAAATCTGCAAGAAACAAACCCATTATTAGCAAAATGGGACGGCGCATTTAACGGAACCCCGCCTTTCGACAAGGTGAAAATCGCCGATTTCAAACCCGCATTCGAAGCAGCTATGGCTGAAAATAGCGCGGAAATTGACAAAATAGCGTCGAACGCCGAAGCCCCAACTTTCGAAAACACGATTCTTGCAATGGAGCGCACCGGCCGCACATTGAGCAGGGTGCGCAGTGTTTACGACATTTGGAGTTCGAATATGAACAGCCCCGAATTTGAGCCTGTGGAAAACGAAATGGAGCCGAAGTTGGCGGGTTTTTACGATAAAATCATGCAAAATCCGTTGATTTATAAACGAATTGAAACCGTTTACAACTCACCTGCTAAAAAGAAACTCAACGCCGAACAGCAGCGTTTGACTTGGCGTTATTACATGAATTTTGTGTTGGCTGGCGCAAAATTAGATGTTGCCACAAAAGACAAAGTGTCGGTTATCAATCAAAAATTAGCAGGATTTTTTACCAAATTCAGCCAAAACCTATTAGCCGACGAAAAAGATAATTTTGTAGAAATTAAAAAGGAAGCCGATTTAGACGGGCTTCCTGCGGGGTTAAAAGATGCGGCAGCGGCAGCGGCGGCGGCCCGAAATATGAAAGGTTCGTGGGTTATTTCGAATACGCGCTCGTCTATCGACCCGTTTTTAACCTATTGCAATACCCGCGAATTGCGCGAAAAAGCGTGGCGAATGTTTGTAAACAGAGGCGACAACGGCGATGCACACGATAATAATGCCGTTATTACCGACATTTTGCAACTACGCGCCGAGCGAGCGAAACTCTTGGGCTACGCAACACACGCACACTGGCGATTGGACAATACGATGGCAAAAACGCCCGAAGCCGCCATGAAACTGATGGAATCGGTGTGGAAGCCCGCCGTTGCTCGCGTGAAAGAGGAAGTAGCTGATATGCAAAAACTCGCCGACAAAGAAGGCGCAAAACTCACGATTGAGCCTTGGGACTATCGGTATTATG
>JBEEMU010000013.1:0-6046 GCA_041192485.1 Bacteroidota bacterium
GGTCGTAAAACGTTTCGCCAACGAGTGCCATACGGTCGTTAGCCCAAAGTCCGGGGCGTGCCTCTTGCTTAAAGGTTGTTACCGATTGGCGGCCACGCATAGTACCGTCCATATAAGTTACGACATCTTTGCGCTTCCCCTCTTCGGCATAAGAAACGATGGTTTGCCAATTTTTCTTGGCTTCATGCGCAGCCGTTACGGGATAGTAATGCAGGGTGCTGCCCGTTATAAAAGTACTGGATAAGGCACCATCACTCGACGACCATTGCCCGTAGAGCAGCGTTTTGTCGGTCAGTGTATTTACCCCAACAGGGCGTACTCGATAAAATACATACCCATGCTCATAGATACAAGGGATAGTGTAGTTAGTCACTCCGCCACTCAGGAATACCCGCGAAGCATTATTGCTAAAAACGATAGGCAACAAGGCACTAAAAGCCGTGTATGTGATGGTATTTGTGGCATAATTTTTTGACAAATAGTCATCTACATACACCCATTCTAATTCATACTGTTCGGCACCGACAATAGGCAACCAAGTTGCCGACATCTGACCGTTCGTCAAAATGGGGCTAATAACAGGCTTTGCGGGTAGTGTGGCGATATTCAAAGGAGCGTAAAAATCGGCTTCTATTTCAGCATAAAACGTAGTTTTATTGAGAATAGCGGCATATAGTGGGTCGGTTGTAAGTAATGCTATATTATTACTTTTTACTAAAACACTATTGATTGTGAACGATAAAACAGGCAATGTGCTAACATTAGTAGCATTATTAGCTGTTGTTGCAGATACTTGTTGCTCTGCCATTGCCTGATAAACCGACCCTGCTGCGGGATTATATGTCACCGTCATCGAGCCAGTATAAACTGTCTGTGTAGGTGTTGTTGCAGTATAATTTACCTGCACGCTGATATTCGTATTTATAGCGGTGCTCCCCAGTTTATAGGGGTCGAAATTCAGGACAGCATAGTTTTTATACGCCGCCGCCGTGGTTCCCGAAGGAATTACATTGGGCGAAGCTAATGAAAAACTAAGTGTAGTAGGCAACGTAGGCGGTGTTGCAGTATTAAACAGCGGACTGCTTGCAAAACGTTGCGTTGCGGCGTTCGCATAAGGCAAGAGTGCCATAAATGAAATGCAGGCGAATAGCAGCCACCGCATTTTACCGATGTGATTATTCATACTATTAGTTTTTATATTTTTATATTCTTAATTAATTATTTTGTGAGGCTTGAACGGCTTTCTTTGACGGTCATAACACCACGCTCTGTTTCGCGTTTTACCCGCGTTAAAGCACCTGATTGGTCGTATTCGTAAAAAGTGGCGTAGTTATTAGCATCTAATTCGGCTCGCAATTTATAATCGACTTGGTCATAGACATACGATTTCATATTGGCATCGTAAGGCATGATGCGAATATCATCGAAATATGTATTGTTATCGCCGTTGAGATTGACGTAAAGTTTTGCGCCAGCTGGAACATCTACTACTTTGTAAATACGTTTCCACCCTTCTATTGCTACACCGCTTGGCAGAATACCTGTAGTGAAAGGGCCAGCTATTGTCGGGTCGCAGCCCGCATTTACATCGGTAATACCCATAGAGCCTGCGCCATAAACCCAAGCCGATACCACGACTTTATGCGCACTTGTGCGTGGCGCATAAGGCATGATACAGTCGCGTTTATCTAATGTATATCCAGCATTATTTACCTCCGATAAGCTGCGAACATAATCTTCCGAACCTGTTGTCGGCGCATTTTCAAAGTCGTCTGGCATACGGTTTAAGTTAATTTGGATATTTCCGCTTACCTTAAGGCTGGTTGTGCCTGTATGACTTCGCGCAGTACTTAAATTCCAAGCAGAGCCTAAATCGCAGCTTGTATTATTCGAAATCAATAAATGCGAAGTAAGGTCGGCAGCTAAGGTATTGGCAGGCGGAACTGTGCCTCCTTTATAATCTTCGAATCCATCGTATAAGGCTTCGCGGCGGCGCGAGTTGCTGACTGTAGCTTTTACTATTTTATTATCATAACCTAAAAGCTCCGCATTGTAGCGACCGAGCGGGTCTTTGCTTTCTAAAGCAAGTCCGTCGGGTGTGATTTGCGTTGCCTCTTCTGTCCATTGCCATTTTACACCTGGCACAGCCAACCACTGACTACCCGTTTTTTGCCAAAAAGGAGTAAATTGAGTTAATACGCCTTGGCTGCGTGGCCGAGCGGCGGTGGAAACATTGGTGCCTACGCGCTCGTCGAGGAAGGTATAGGTTTTTCGTGGTCGCCAGTTGCCTTTTATCCCGTTTTGATACGGATTCATATCATTGCCTACTACCTGATTGTATTGTGCAGGCAGATTTGAGGTAGAATTAATTTTGAGTGTGCCTTCGAGTAAAAATCCTGTTGGGTTTCCTATCATAACGCGATTGGCAGCACCCGTTTTTAGCGAATCGGATACGCTTGCGGCTTTATTATTGCTTTGCCGTGGGGCGATACTAATCGGACAAGGGCAATTATTGCCATAATTATCCACTTCCGCTCGTAAACAATAGTTTCCAGCCCCCAATGTAAGCGTATTGTTTACGGTGTATAATTGACTAAATTGGCTGCAATTCTGGGTAGGGTCATTTACATAAACCGTGGTTGATGTATTATTTGGCCCAGATAAAAAGACACCAATATGATTATCTGCTGCTACTTTAGAAACATTTAATACAGCCGTTCCGCCCGAAGGTACAGTAAAGCAATAAAAGTAAGTGTAGGTACATTCAGCCTCGGTATTTGGCTTGAGCCAAGTAGCATTCGGCGTTCCCGCTATCCAAGTAGCGTACATATTGACCGTGGCTAAACCACCGTTGCCATTAGGCGGTAAATAGGCACCAGCAGGTGTGGCTACTGCGCCCGTAGGATAGCTTTGTAAACGCCATTCGTCATCTAATGAGGTAATACTACTCGGTATCAAACTATTTGTAGCATTATTGAAGCCTGTAGAAATGTTTTTGATAACACCAAAATCAATATTGCCACAAGGTTCGTATTGTGCAACAGGGAAGGTGTGCCAACGGTCGGCGAATTCGGTGGCAGAAGCATTGAGTACGGCATTCGAATTGAGTAAAGTTGCCAACGTTGCGCCTGCAACCGGGTTTGTTTTCAAAACAACCTCGCCCATTGGCATGCTGCCCAAATTGCGATAAAAAGAGCGTACAATTTTACCCGTCATGGCAGCAGTATATGGAACGGCTGCGCCATTTTGGTCAATCATGGTAAAGGAGGTAGTGCCTACTTTGGACGTAACCCATACATGTTTGACGGCTGCCCCTGCGGTAGTGACTAAAATCTCATCGCCTGGCTGCACGGCTGTCACCATATTTGCAAAGGTTTGGTTTGCTCCGATATTTTGATAAGCCAAGCCCATGCCTTTGTAACGCCAGTAAGCGGGGTAATTCATTTTATACACGGCATCTTCAAAATCATTATTGACTTTCGTGACCAATAGTGTGCCTGTTTCCTCATCATAAGCTATATTATCGGTGCTAACGGTTGAGCCTTTATCTACTACTTTTGTAGATTTTAAAATACCAATACGGTTAATTTGTTTGGCCGTAGTGACTGCACGGAAACGGGTATCTGACATACTGAAAAAAGGTAAAAAAGCGGGTAAAGGAATAGGGATAGGCGGGAATGGCCACAAAAACGAGTCCATATTGCCATGAATACCCGCCAAAGTGCTTTTATTTCGCGATTCTTGCTCATCTGCAACCATCTGTATTTCTACGCCTAATTGCGCATTATTGATAGCCCCAAGTGCATTAACAACTTTTACGGTATTATCTAACTGCCCGTTTGGTTTGGTCTGATAGGTATAAGTTACCGAGCTAATTTGGTCGCCATTTTCGTCAAATATGGCCTGACTTTTAGCTTGCCCGTGCATATTATTGGTTTCGATGCTATATCCTTGCGAAGCAGTCATATAATCCAAATTAACCATTTTGAAGAGGTTAAATATTACAGCAATACCGCTATTATTCGGAATCGGGCGACTCTGCTCATCGAGGCCTGTTTGTTTTACGATGACTGGAAAATCTTTTGCCGTATAATACTCGTGAACAATACGCCCCGTACCGTGTCGAGTAACAGGTGTACTTGCGTCAGGTTTTAGGGACGTAACCGTTACTTTACTATACACAATATTGGGTGCAGGAAAATAAGACTCGCCGATTTGCCCAGCAAGCAACTCATCTGCAACCGTTAATTGGGATTTTGCTTCAAACGAGTTCGTGTTATAATGACCAATAATTGGCTGATAGAATGGGCTTTCGTCGCCGCCCAAGAGCGGTTCGTAAGCGGTTACGCCCGAGCTGATAGTTTTGCCGTCGCGGAGTGTGGTGTAATCATATAGTTGCCCGTAAGTATTGGCTGTAGCGGGGGCATTGGTAGCCGTTGCCATCGCGTCCCAACCATCGCTTATTTTCACGGACTTGACGCGGTAGCCGCCACCCACTTTTTTGCCATCAGGCGAATATAATCTAATCCAAGATTTGTCGAGCGCAACGCTTTGCCCAATTGCCTGTGTTTGCAAACGCAGGTTTACGCCTGTAACAAGGTCGGAAACTTGTATGAACGCCGATGCAATTGCCTTTACAACGCTGACTACGGTAGCAGCGATGCCATTCCCTCCGTTGCTAATAACACTTGCTACATCATCAGCATTATTCAAGTTGAATGTTGCGGCGGTCACTGGCCCCGATGGTTGAAGAAACGCAATGTCTGGATAATTTACACGAGTAAAATTCCACGCTGCTTTCGATATCGGATTCACACCAGCACTGATACCTGTATCGTATTTACGGTCGGCAATATTAATAGGTTTGAGTTTTACAAAACCTCTATCGCCTGTCACGCCATAATCACTCACTTCGCTAAACCCAGTTATATAATCATGTTTACCTGTTGGGCTTAACTTGGTTAAGCATTTGAAATACAAATATCCGCCATTGGTTAGGTCTTTAATATAGGCGGTTTGCAACCAATTTCGCTTGTCGGTAGCCGTCATTGTTGCCCAATTTGTTGGACGACGTGTAGCGGGAATGTCAAAATAAATTATATTTCGAGCATTATAATTGCCTATCGGACTGTTATTATTATAAAGTTCATTGTGTCCAGCAGTCGGCGTACCAGGTGTTTCTTCTATGCTAAATATAGGAACCATTTCCATCGCCTGTTTGTCTTGCACATAAGCATAATCTGCGGCTTCATATTCCACATTAATCGTACCGCCAGATGGCAATTGTATAGCACTCAAATTCCATGCTGCTGCATATCCGTCATTGTCGGTTTTATCGCTGGGCAAATTATTTTGCTTGGTATAAGGAAAGTCTGCGTTAGAAACACCATTAAAGGCATTTTCGGAACCCGTACCCGTTAGTGGGTTCGGTTTGTAAGTTCCCCATCTATCATAAGCCTTTGGGTTGTAAGCAGGGTTAGATAAATTGTAGGTAAATGTATAGGGGTTCATTTTCGCTTTATTCGATTTGCCATAGGCGAAATATACGCGCTTAAGCGTCAGTTTGCCTTTTGCACCCGTTGTTGTGCTGCTTGTATTATCAATGCCTTGACAAAGCGAGTAGTCATACTCGAAATAAACGGTTTTGATAGGTATGCGAGCGGCAGCTCCTAAGTTGAAGTTTTCTTTGGAGTAAAGCTCTATTTTCTCTAATCTTTTGAGTTTTTGATTGGGGTCGGTAGCAGGGGCTAATCCGCCGTTTTCGCCAGCTACTCCTACTAAGTCAGTTCTATCACCATAATAAAACAAGGCTACTTGGTGCTTACTTTCAATCGTGCTAATATTCCAAATTTCTTTTTGACCATAGATATATGTTGCTTTATCGTCCATGGTATTGGCGTTCAAACCTCTATCGTAGCTTGCTTTATTTGCGGTATAGGGCGCACGCCAGTTGTAGGTATTACTTGCTTTGCCATAGTTTATTTTGGTATAACTACCATAATCATCATCGCTTGGCCCATTCAGGGTTCTGTCTATATAATCAGTT
>JBEEMU010000014.1:0-2872 GCA_041192485.1 Bacteroidota bacterium
CCCTGCGCCCTATTTTTACTACATTTATACGCCCCTCGCTTTTAGCATTTTTTCCTCTCTCTCTACTGTGGTTTTGCGCACATTTTGCGTTTGAAGTAGATAAAATAGCAGGTGTACAACATCTTATTTACCTGTTTTTTGGCGCAAGCATTATCTTTTTGTTTAATTACTTTACAGAAAACAATACCCAGATATTAGCAAGAGCAACGCGTATCATTGCTGTTATTTTGCTAATAAACATAGGGCTTGGTCTGCTCGAAACCATGAGCATTATCCGTTTCCCAATTAGCGACTATTCCCCGCTTTGCGGCTATTTTGGGCGCACGTTAAAATATTATCATAATATATCGATGACGTCCTCCAATTTAGATTTGCTTACCGCCAAACAATTGATAGACTCTACGCCAACCGGCTTTTATTGCAATCCTAACGATTGCGCTACTGTCGTATCTATGTGTTTTCCGTTTTTTTTATTGCATCGCAATAAATTCATCGCCACGCTCGGTATGTCTTCTGTTTTATTAGTAGATGTAGGCACTTCGGCGCGTTTAGTTTTATTGGGAGTGTGGCTGATGTTTGCTGTGAGTTTCTTTTTTATAAATAAAAAAAACTGGCAAAACTTTTTAATTGCGATAGTGTTATTGTTTGCTAGTTTATCGAATGGCTACACATTTTTGGCGGGCAACTGGCGGCAGCTAAACGAAGTTAGTATTATCGGAAAAGTGAAATTAGATGATACTTTATCAAATGGAAAATGGCACACTCTCAGTCGAGATAAACTTTCGCCAAAATTCGAACTCGATACTTCAACTATTCAGCACGATAATTCCACGAATATCCGGAAAGAACTAATTATAGCGGGTTTTAATACCGCCAAACAACATTATGGCATTGGCATTGGCGGGGGCAATATGGGCGCGAAGCTAACCAGAATGGGCGGAATAGGCACTTACAAAACAAAGGTTTTACATAATTTTTGGTTAGAATGGCTCATCGAAGGTGGGGTAATTGCAGCAGTTGGTTTTGCGCTCTGGTATAGCTGGCTATTATGGAGCTTGTATCGCACGTTCCGTAAGAAAAACGACGAAAACGACGATTTAAGCACACCTTTTATCCTGCAAAAAGAAAATATTGCAGCTATTTTTGTAACTTTGGTAGGTTTTGTGCTAACGGCAATTGCACAAGGCACTTGTATTTATTTTCTACCTATGTATCTGCTATTCGCCGTAGCAATAAAGGTTAGCAGGTCATCAAACTAAAACTTGAAATACGCCAGCGAAATCTGCGATTCTGTCGGGTTTTTAATTAAAAAAAGTTGGTACATCGCTTCCCACAGCATTTCTGGTCATTCCCGCCTTTCCAATTTCCTGCCCTGCTGCTACTACTACGCGAATAATAGGTTTCCGTCGTTTCAGTGGCGGTTCGTGCATTTTTTATGTGGTTACAAAAGCACCAATTCCTATTTTTATAGTACCCAGACATATAATGTGTAGGTATTTTGCCCATTAGTAATATCTTTTGAAATATCAGATATAGCGTACTTTGGTAAATTTATGTTATTTTTTCTATTTGCAAAGGCTCGTGAATAGGTAATTTTGTGCGTAATATTGTTTTATTATTTTCACTAAATATTAAGTTTTGGTTAAATATTAGTGTGTTGCTATATCCGATTTATTATTCAACTCCTTCACAATATTTTGCTTGAACATAGTTTTTACCTTATCGATGCTCATACCAGCGGCTTCCTGCCCTCCTCCAGGAAGAGACGCAAATTGAGTATTACCCCATTGGTCTTTTATTAATGGTGCGATGGCTTTATCTATATCTCCTTTCTTTATAGACTCTAAAGCACCTACTACATCAAATACTTTTATAACGGCTAAATCTTGACTCACCGGACCAAAATCTTTTATTTTTGGCTCTATTTTTTGTAACCGTTTGAATGTTGGGCGCAATAATTGATATGCTCTGGTGGCAGGCAGCGATTTGGCATTTGCATCTTGCTCGTTCGGGCGGTATTCGCCTAAGCGAGCAGAGCCGTATAATGTGACGCTTTCCTGCGAAAAAGTAGCCGCAGCATAAGCCGAAACGACTGAATTATAAGTACTCAACACATTCCCTTGTGCATCGCGTGAATAGTAGGTTTCCGTTGTTTCAGTAAAGTACTGCTGGTTTTGCGACGTAGAAAGGATTTGTACTTGCCGCGAAACCGCTTTACGGACGCGATTGCCGAGGGCATCGTATTCGTAGAAAATATCCAAACCCCCACTAACTCCCCCATTTGGTGAGGGCTTATTGATGTGCGTCACTTTGTTTTGCATATTCCAGTCGATTTTCAAGTGTTCGGCGTGGTCGGCGGTGAGATTGCCTATTTTGTCATAAACATAATTACCTGCGTTTTGGTTGTCTATGTCTGTGTCATAATTTTGATTATACGCCAAAGGCACATTACTCTGCGGAATAATGTGCTATTGGTTTTGTTGTAAAAAATGACTTAATCGGCAGAGTCGTAAGCGTGAATTGCCGTGATGACAACGCTAATATCGCAGTCTAAGACGGCAGCGATTTCGGCGGCGATTTTGCCTTTTAGGTGCTGTTTAATGATGCGCGAACTAAGGGTAAGACCGCGTGCTTCGCCGCGTGCTTCGCCGCGTGCTTCGCCGCGTGCTTCGCCAATTACTAGGCCATGCTCTTCGCCTTGCAAATAGCGCACGTCGGTTGTTACGTCATAATGAATTGCCATACTGTCTAATTTTGTGGTGACAATGGTTTGTAGATTGCGGAGATGCGATAGGATTTCTAACTGGAAAATGAGTTTCTGCAATTTCAGCTCGTTTTTCGTTTTGTTTTTGAGGGCTTGCACAATTTCGCC
>JBEEMU010000015.1:0-5132 GCA_041192485.1 Bacteroidota bacterium
GCCGTATTCTCTAAAATTTAGTTGCATTGTGTTTATATTCTCTTGGTGTTGATATTCTCTTGGTGTTGATATTCTCTTGGTGTTTATATTCTCTTGGTGTTTATATTCTCTTGGTGTTGATATTCTCTTGGTGTTTATATTCTCTTGGTGTTTATATTTGTCTATTTCGCTTTTCCGTGTTTGCGCAATTGGTTTAAAATAGCGGCAAAATCTTTGGGCAATTCGGCTTCAAAGCCCACTTTTTCTTGCGTTTCGGGGTGCAGAAACGATAATTGATGGGCGTGTAGCGTCATGCGCGACATCAACGGGGCTTCGTCGTCTTCTTTCGAGGCTTTGTATTTTCGCGTTTTTATTTCCGAAAGAAACATACTTTCGCGCTTGGCATACATCGGGTCGATGGCAAGCGGATGCCCCATATCGGTAAAGTGTACGCGGATTTGGTGCTGCCGCCCCGTCTTTATATCGGCCGCCACAAGGGTATAATTTTTAAAACGCTCGGTAACACGCCATTCGGTTATCGATTTTTTCCCGTCGCGCTTCGTGACGACCATTCTGCCCGGAATACCTGGGTGTTCGCCCAAATAATTCTCTATACGCCCTGCTTCTTGCAAAATAGTGCCTTGCACGAGTACGCAATAGGTTTTGTCGACGGTGCGTTCCTGCCACTGTCGGCTGAGTTCGCGGTGCGCCTCTTCGGTACGCGCAAAGCATAAGATGCCGCTCGTATCGCGGTCTAAGCGATGCACGATATAAATTTTATCGCCGTACTCTTCCTTTAAAAAGTGGTAAATATTGACTAATTGCAGGTTGAAACGGTCGGGAATTGAGAGGATGCCGGCGGGCTTATTGACGATAACGATGGCATCGTCTTGATAAACTACCTGTATTTTTGCTGGTTTCATGCCGCAAAGGTACGTTTTTTTATGGTATGATTGCAAAAAAAAAAGACTTACCTTTGTGCTTCGGAATGAAATTTGCAAGATGAAACATTACAAAGTCTTAAACCAATTAGAACACCGTTATAATAGAACACCGTATGACTGCTTCTGCACCTTGGTCGCTTCGTGGCGACGGCTACCTCCTATTTTATAAATTTAGCCGCGAGTTTGCGGAGGAATTAGGCTTTATTCCCACCGAATTGACGGGCAAATTTGATGGTTTTTTTGGCAATATTATGCTTGTAAATTACCACACTTCTCCTGTCGGCCCCTATCGCGAGCTGCTTTTTATGCCAGGCAAGTTTAGCGTAGCAGGCGAACGGCGGTATAGTATTACCAAAATATATGTGAATAATGCGGCAAGCACCGATAATGGACGTGTAAATTGGGGAATTCCGAAGGAAACCGTGGATTTTAGACGCAATTTGGTGAGTAAAAACTTCTTGGGCGGCGACACCGAGCGCATCGAATTACTAAAACCAAATGGCGAACCCTTTTTCAGTATCACGCTGACCGCAGGCGGTTTCAAATTCCCCGTAACAACCTCGCTGATTCCTATTCACCTCGTTCAACACCTTCACCAGAAAACGTATTTTACCTCGCCGAAAGGCAGTGGAAAAGGGCAGTTTGCGACCGTAAAAAATATAGAAATAGACCCACGCTATTTCCCCGATGTCAGTAAAGCAAGGCCGCTGACGATTCTCAAAGTTTCCGATTTTGTGATGGAATTTCCCGAAGCGCGTATCGAGGGCTTTTAAATAAATAAACGTTATCGCCTACCTTCCTTCTGCGCTAACTGCGCCTGCTTCCACGATTTTTTCATACAAATAACGCGGCAATTTTTCTTTACAAATACGTTTTAAACGCAAGTCGTTTTCTGTTTTTTTCAGTTCGTCTTTTAAGGAAAGGTTGTAAGTTAAAAACAAGTGATAGGTCAAAAGGCGGTTATAATCGTCGAGTGCTGGGTCGGCTATGGTTTCCAAAAGCAGTTTTTCTACGGCTTCGGTTTGCCCAGTTTCGGCTAAAGCGCGGCCTACCCGGCCTACATCGCCGTAATAATGGTTTTGCGACGGGTTTTCGATGCGCAAACAGATGCCTAACATCAAATTAGGGACATCGATGCCGAGTAATTCCAGCTCCTTGATATAGGTTTCGCGGGTGTTGAGGGCGTAGGAGTTTTGGTCGCTCAAATGGTCTAAACGGTCGTTCAAAATATCTAAATGCGAGCGCAAAAAAACCTCCCAATTGGCTGTTTCGGCAGCCAGAACTGCGATAGTGCGTGTGTGAATCCGCGCGCCTGCGTCCATACTGCCTGCGCCCAAAACGGCTCGTTTGCGCTTAAGTAGCAGCTCACTGCTTTTGCTATAATACTTGCCTGCATAATACTCCAACTGGCTATTTGGCAACCCGCTCGCCAGCGCATCTTGCACCGCATCGTCGAGGGCTTTTTTAAATTCGAGCGTTTTACTCAATTCATTATCAAGGCGTTGCAAGCGCAAGCTGTCCCACTTTTTTAAAGCAATACCGTATTTTTCATAGTCAAAACTGCCGTTTTCCAATCGGTATTTCTCGTAATTCGGCTTGTTGTCGAAGGTGTTTACGAGTTTCAAAAACTCGCCCGTTTTGCTTTTATCGTTTTCGTCGAGTTCAAATTCGCGGGTTGCGCCTGCTAAAAGCACCTGTGTTGTCGTGTCCACCATGCACTCCACAAACTGCGCAATATGCCCATAGCGTACTGCCATCGCCTTGCTCTCAAATTGCCGCGAAATATAAAAGGCTTCCAATTCGCCCAATTCATTTCGGTTCGTCACCCAATGCCGCGTTAGCGGAACGGCATAATAGCTGATAATATCGTTATTATTCAACGGAATTTGATGGTCAAACTCGCCCTGAATCGGAATTGTGCGTATTTTTGAAATGCTATCGTTTTCGGCTTGATTATTAAATTCGGTAATCAAGAGCAAGTCGCGTTCTAAATGCGCTTTCGGGTTTTTTTGTAAAAAAACCTCTAAATTGGTATCCATGAAAATATCATTTTCTGCCCTTTCTATATCTTCTGTTAGCTTGATATAGCTACCAACCGCCTGATAACGAGCGCGATAGGTGCGCCCAACTTCGCAAAATCGGTATTTTAACTGGAGCGAATCCACTATTTTACCTAATTTTTGCATCGTAATCGGGTTATAAATCAGTCCGTTTTCGAAGGTTTTAAACTCGCTTTCTTGCCCGAAAGCGTTTGCTTTTAAGACGAAAATAAAAAAGAAACTAAGGAGTAAACGCATTTGGAAAGTAGCAGATTAGGACAGTAGAAAATAAGTAACCGTTGGGCGATTTTACGAAAATGGACACTATTTCCGAGTTAAAATAAGCACAACGCCGCCGATGACTAAGCACGCGCCTAATAAACTTTGGAAATTGGCAGGTTTCGGTGCTGCGCCCAAAAAGCCATAATGATCCATTGCCACCGAAAGCAGCATTTGCCCTGCGGTGACAAGGGCAAAGGTGAGTGCCAAGCCCAAGCGCGGAATAAGCCATATCGTGCTGCCTACATACAAGGCTCCGAGCAGTCCGCCCGACCAAATATACCAAGGCTCGTTGCGCCAAACCACGCCCATCGTGGCAAACGACATTCGAGTAACTAAGGCATATAAAGCCATGCCGATACCACCCGTCACAAACGACATTAGCGTTGATGCCATCGGATTGCCGAGGCTTTCGCCCAATCGCGCACTAATCGACGACTGTACTGGCAGCGCGGCTCCTGCCATTAATGCGATTAATAAAGAAAATATTAAACTATAATTCATGTTGCTTTTTTGTGAACGAATGATTGAAGGGACAAAGATACGCTTTTTATACGATGTAGCGATACATGATAGAGGATATTAGGAACCTATAGGCGCGTAGATAAGCCACATAGCAGCGATGTAATTTAGGTGTAATTGTTTAGGTTTGCGATTAAACAAAGTTTAAACACCCTCTTGCGTCCTCTTTTTGCCCCCTCTTTTTAACCCTCCGCTCTGCGAAACGCTGCCTTTAAAAAATAACCCCTGCGTTTTAAACCACAAACAACCTAATTAGTTACAAAAAGTCATTCTATTTTGACGTAGAATTAATCGTTTGAACGCAAACCAATCGGTCATAGCGTTCGCCGAAGGCGCGGTAATAGACCAAAATATTGTATTCATTTTCCGTTTCATACCAGTCGCCTTCCAAGTGAGAGGTATTTATTTGCGTATCGCCATCTTTCACAACCGCATATTGATAGCCGTAGAAACCCTGTTTGAGCGGCAAAATCAATTCGTATTGATGCGTGAGCGTGTTATAGTGCATTTTATTTTGTGGGGCGCATTTCCAGTTTGTCATTGCCCCGAAAACATACACACTTGCGCCGTTCACCTCGAAAGGCAGCAGCAAATTGAAGTGAACGCGCACATACTCGGCATCAATTTCGGGCGCGTCGGAGCCAAACATTTTTATGACATATTTGCCGTTTGCATCGGCGAGATACTCGTAGGCGAAGTTGCGGAGCGGCGCGGCGAGAAAGGTGCGAGCCTCGAAGCTCGAATCGGTTTGCTCCAAACTTTCCACGCCTTCGGTCAAAAGCCGCACCGAACTAAGGTCTAAACGACGAAATTCTTTGCCTGCGGGAAACGTAAAAACATCTTGATAATTGTAAATCAACTGGTTTTCTTTTTGAAAAAGCGGTTTCACGCCCGTCACCGCATTGTCCCACCGCCCGTTTTGCAAAACAGCCACTTTGACCTCATTTTCTGGGTTGCGAACGCTCGTGCCTTTATAATCTACGGTAAATTCAAGCTCTTGAAACGTGCGCATTCTGCCGCCTGCTGCAGGCACTTTTTGCGCCGCCATCACCCGCATTTTAGGCTCTACCAGCATAAATCGACGTGTAAAAACGAGGTTTTTCTCGTCGTCGTCGGTGTATATTTTGATAATATAATTGCCCGATTTCGGCAGGCGAATATTATCATTCGGAAACGACAGGCTGTAGTGCGTGTAGTGCATTAAGGCGCGCGACGAGTTTTTATAGTCGCGCACTTGGTCGCTGGAAAACCCGTCAATTGCTTCTATTTCAGGCAGTTGCGAAAGCGTCCAATCGGCGTTGCAAAGAATTATTTTATAATAATAGCGTTTGTTATCCCCGTCGAGGTCGTCCCAGGAAAGCAGCAAATG
>JBEEMU010000016.1:0-5095 GCA_041192485.1 Bacteroidota bacterium
CGCCAATTTTAACGCTTAAAAAACGAATCGACGAAGGCGCGTTTATTAAAAATCTGCAATTGCTCCATTCCTTCCCCTACGCCAATATATTTTACGGGGATTTTAAACTGGTCGGCTATGCCTATGACTACGCCGCCTTTTGCCGTCCCGTCTAGCTTCGTGAGAGCGATAGCCGTCACTTCGGTTGCAGCGGTAAATTGTTTGGCTTGTTCAATAGCGTTTTGCCCTGTGGAGGCATCTAAAACGAGCAATACCTCATGCGGTGCATTTGGCAATATTTTATCTATCGAGCGTTTTATTTTGGAAAGTTCGTTCATCAAGCCTATTTTATTGTGTAAACGCCCAGCCGTATCGATGATAACTACATCTGCGCCGTTATCGATGCCATATTTTGTGGCTTCATAGGCTACGGCAGCAGGGTCGGTATTCATTCCTTTGCTATAGAAATCGCAATTGACGCGCTCCGACCATATTTTGAGTTGGTCGACGGCTGCGGCGCGGAAGGTATCGCCGGCTCCGAGTACTACTTTTTTGCCTTGTTTGCGGTATTGATAGGCTAATTTGCCGATTGTTGTTGTTTTACCCACGCCATTGACTCCAACAACCATAATTACCGCTGGTTTTGTGGCGGTCGGCACGGTGTAATCTTCATAGTCTAAGGTATTATTTTCCGTCAATAACTGCACAATTTCCTCGCGCATCGTATTGTTTAACTCGGCGGTAGTAACGTATTTATCTCTTGCTACACGCGCTTCAATGCGCTCAATGATTTTGACGGTAGTAGGCACACCTACGTCCGAGGCAACAAGTACATTCTCTAATTCATCGAGAATCTCCTCATCTACCGTCGTTTTACCGGCTACTGCTTTAGCGATTTTATCGAAAAAACTGTCTTTCGTTTTTTCTAAGCCTTTATCGAGGTCTTCTTTTTTTTCTGTATTGAAAAAGCGGCTAAAAAATGACATAGTTTTATAATGTATGATGTATGAAGTAGATGAAAACGCTATTTAGCTGAGGGTAAGGGCAGCTGATTTTGATTGATTGGGTTAACTAATGGTGTTTGCTGGTTGGTTGCTTGTGCTTGAAATTCGCTGTCTAAAAGGCTTAATCGAGCGGCTATTTTTTCGTATAAGCCCCTTGCTGCCAGTGGTGCATGGAGGTAAGTATTGATACTGGCATTTACATCGGCGGCAGTTACTTTGTGCATGATGTATATTTTTGAATACAAGGCTTGCGCCAAACTATCGCGTTTATTTATTTCGATAGTAGCGTTAATCATGCTTTCTGCGAGATGCACATCGGTAAGAATCGACACTAATTCCGTTTCGGGAATCTTTGTCGAAACAACCGCAGGGTTTTGTTTCTTTTTACAAGCAGCGAAGAAAAGTAGGCTATAAAAAAGAGCGAATAAGATAATTTTCCGTTTCAAAAGTAACCTGTTAATGATGATAGTGCCTACAGCAAAATAAGCACGGTTATCATTACCCTCAAACGCCCTATTTTAGGGGGCTTAAGTGGGCAATTATTTATATACTACTACCTATTTGGTGGCAATTCGACTAATAACGCTCGCTAAATCATGGTCTTTTTGCGTAACGGTATTGCCTGCATCATGCGTAGTTAGGCAAATAGTTACTTGGTTGTAAACATTCGACCAGTTTGGGTGATGATTGGCTTTTTCGGCGGCAAACGCCACTTCGGTCATAAAGGCAAACGCTTCGACAAAATCGCTGAACCGGAAGGTTTGTTGGAGTTGATTGTTATTTTCTATCCACATCGCATTTATTTTTTATTGGTTAGGAACGTTCCTTAGTTTCTTTGCTTAATCGAGTAATTCCATTGCCGCTTCCCATTCGGCTTCAGCTGCGGCGATTTCGGCTTTTTTCACCTTGTATTTTTCTAAGATTTGCGATGCGTTTTTACTTTCATAAAAGCCATCTTTTGCCATTTCTACTTCTATTTGTTTCAATTCTTTTTCTAATTGCGCCACTTTATTTTCGGCGTTCTTAGCTTTTCGTTCGGCATTTCGCTTTTCATCTTCGCTGATTTTATCTTTTTTCTCGGCTTTTTTCTCGGCTTTTTCGGCAGTTGTCATCAACATTTTTTTACCGACTTCGCGCATATCGTCCATTTTTCGTTTTTCTAAGAAATACTGCACATCGCCCATGTATTCGTGCAGTTTTTTATCGCGAAACTCTAAGGTTCGGGAAGTCAGTCCTGTTAAGAAATCGCGGTCGTGCGATACCACGATAAGCGAGCCGTCGTAGTCCATGACGGCTTTTTTCAAAATCTCTTTCGAGCGAATATCCAAGTGATTGGTCGGCTCGTCGAGAATAAGTAAATTGATAGGGTGCAAGAGCAGGCAAGCCATTGCCAAACGGGCGCGTTCGCCACCGCTCAACACGCTTACTTTTTTATCCACATCGTCGCCGCTAAACAAGAAACTACCCAAAATATTGCGCAATTGTGTGCGCATTTCCCAGGGGCAATTCATTTCCATACATTCCAAAAGCGTTTTATTCATCGGCAAGTTTTCGGCCTGATTTTGCGCATAATAGCCAATATGCACATTATGCCCGATTTTCAACACGCCGTTCGTTGCGTTTTCGGCTTGCGCAATTATTTTCGCTAAGGTTGTTTTGCCCTGCCCGTTTTGCCCGACAAAAGCCACGCGGTCGCCTCTATCCATTTGAATATCGACGCGGTTTAGCACCAACAAATTGCCATAAGCCTTTTCTACCTCGCTACCTGCTACCGCAATATCGCCCGAACGCGGACAGGGTGGGAAGCGCAATTTCATCGAGCTATTATCCTCTTCATCTACTTCAACGCGCTCGATTTTGTCCATTTGCTTCATCAGCGACTGTGCAAAGCTCGTTTTTGTGGCTTTCGCCTTAAAACGGTCGATGTTTCGCTGCATTTGCGACAGCTTCTCTTGCTGATTATTGAAGGCGGAAAGCTGAATTTCGCGGCGTTCTTTGCGCATTTCTGCATAGCGCGAGTAAGACGCTTTGTAGTCATACACATTGCCAAGCTCTATTTCAATCGTCCGTTTTGTGATATTATCCAAGAAGGTTTTATCGTGCGAAATAAGCACAACTGCACCCGAATAGTTTTTCAAAAAGTCTTCTAACCAAATAATCGACTCGATGTCTAAGTGATTTGTTGGCTCATCTAAGAGCAAAAAGTCGGGTTTGCGCAACAGCATTTTTGCTAACTCGATGCGCATTTGCCAGCCGCCAGAAAACTCGTCGGTCAGCCTATCCATATCACTTGGCTGAAAGCCTAAACCCGCCAAAATCTTTTCGGCATCGGCTCGCATCGAGTGTCCGCCCAATACGTTAAATCGGTCGGTCGTTTCGGCATAATCCTGCAACAAGTCGGAGTAACTGTCCGATTCGTAATCGGTACGGGTTTCGAGCTGTTTTTCTATTTTTGCGAGTTTTTCCTCCAATTTTTTCACTTCCTCAAAAGCGGTCAACGATTCGTCGATAACCGATTTGCCTTTCGGCAACGCCATGTCTTGGTGCAAATAGCCGACCGTTGCGCTGCTTGCTTTCGCAACATCGCCTGCGTGAGGTTGCTCTATTTTTGCAATGATTTTCATCATCGTCGATTTTCCTGCGCCGTTTTTACCCACCAATCCGATGCGGTCGCGTTCGGTAATACTAAAACTAACGCCATCAAACAGGGCGCGTTCGCCGTAAAATACAGATACGTTTTGTACGTTTATCATGCTTAAAATTAAAGGGCTATTGCCAAAAACGCCACAAAGGTACGGCTTTTCTACCGCAATTTAGCTTTTTCTATAAAAATGTTTTTGAAAACAAAAAACATTTGTAAGGTTCGACTTGTTAAAGCGTCTGTTGCCGTATAAGGGCTCAGGAAACAAATATTCCCATTCGGGTGATAGATTAAAGCATATAAGCAACTATTTTTAACCACATAAGAACCACTTTTTTAAAAAAATGAAAATAATTCCCGCATTTTTCCTTGTATGGAATGTTCTGCTCTTTGCGCTGACGAGTTGTGCGCAACCAAGCGAAGTAGCGAGCAAAAAGAAAGCCGCTAACGACCCGAATGCTGTAACGCCTGTTGTGCAGTTTGACACGGCTTGGACGGAGAAAGTAGTGAAAACTCAAGCTGAGTGGAAAGCCTTGCTTACGCCCCAACAGTTTCATATCACGCAAGAGCAAGGCACCGAACGCCCCTTTACTTGCGCCCTCAATAAAGTTCACGACGAAGGCGTGTTTTATTGTGTTTGCTGCCAAAACCCGCTTTTTGCTTCTACGCATAAATTCGATTCGGGAACGGGCTGGCCAAGCTACAACAAGCCTATTTCGAGCAAAAGCGTGAAAATAACACGCGACGAAAGCGCAGGCATGGTGCGCAACGAGGTGGCGTGTCAGCGGTGCGGCGCACACTTAGGACACGTTTTTGACGACGGACCTCCGCCTACCAATTTGCGCTTTTGCACCGACGGCGTTGCGCTCATTTTCCAAACCAAAATGCTGCCTAAAGGCTTGGCGAAAGCCACCTTTGCCGCAGGCTGTTTCTGGTGTGAAGGCGCGGTATTTCAAGGCATAAAAGGCGTACAAGAAGTAGTGTCGGGCTATTCGGGCGGCAAAGAAGCCAACCCGACTTACGAGCAGGTCGGTTCTGGAAAAACAGGACATGCCGAATCGTTTGAGGTGTATTACGACCCGAAAGTGTTGTCTTATGCCGCTTTGCTTCGCGTATATTTCGCTTCTATCAACCCCACACAAGTAAATGGGCAAGGCCCCGACCGAGGCGCACAATACCGCTCTATTGTTTTTTATCGCAACGAAGACGAGCGCACACAAGCCTCCGATTTTGTGGCAGATTTGCTAAAATCGGGCAAATACGCGCTACCAATTACCGTGGAAATCAAGCCTTTCGAACACTTTTGGCAAGCCGAAGATTATCATCAAAACTATGTGGAATTGCACCCCGAAAACCCATACGTGCAGCAAGAGTCGCTGCCGCGAAAAGCGCGAACGTATCAGCAAATACAGGATTTATTGAAGTAACTAAAATGTAAGCGGCAGGTGGATAGGAGAGTGGTGTCCTTCTC
>JBEEMU010000017.1:0-4060 GCA_041192485.1 Bacteroidota bacterium
TCGTCGATGCCGCCCGTCACCCTCAAATAGGGCAGCACGCGGCGGATGCTCTCCAAGTCCCAGTTCGGAACGGCTTGCAGCTCTTCCAAGGCTAATAAATTGCCGTATTTCTTGCGGTAAAGCAAGAGCGATTGCACCTGAATATCGCTTAAAATCAAGGTTTCGGTCAGCAATTTGAAGTCGCTTTCGTCGCCTTTATTGATGTCTAAACGGTTTTTTAGCAGGTTGTCTAAGGCTTCAAACGTCGTGTTGTCCAAGAGTTCGCCGCCATCGGTGTTGCCGTCTTGCATCACTCGCTCTATTGCGTCCTGGTTGTCTTGCGTCACATTCGGGTCGTCGTCTTTTTGTGCAAAAAGAGCATTTGCAGAGAGGCAGAGGATGGCGAAGAGGTATATTTTTTTCATTTGGTTAAGAGTTCAATTAAAAAAACATACAAAGGTAGGCATTTTTCGTAAAAAAGTAATTAATAAAAAATGGTGTGCATTTATTTGCCAAGGAATGTAGTAGAATTTTCTGCCAACAAAACAAAGCAGCAGATAATAGCGACGCACATTTACAATTAAGGCTTGCAACGCATACCCCGTTGCAACCTTTATTTTATATATAAACTATTTATTATTATTTTGTTTACAATTCATGCAACCTTTGTGTCCTGTTTTCGTCTATTAAGTAAGTCATTCTCTATTTTACGAAAGTGATTCAACTTAATAGGCATAAAAAAGCAGCCTAAGGTGCTGGAATACCTTAAACTGCAAGTGCAATTTTGCTTAATAGTACCGAGTGTTCAGTTCAATACATTAGACCAAAAGTGCCGCTATTGCCGTTTGGCAATGGCTTCGCTTCTGTGCGTCATTACTCTACCATAACGAGAAATATGGGAAAAAGGTTGCGTGGCTTGTATTGGATTTAAAAAAAAATTGAGCAGTATCGCATTGCTTAATCTAGTAGTATCTTTTAATCTAACCATTCTTATGAAACCTTTTTTCACTATTATCCTTTCCTTTTTGATAGGAACACCCGCTATTGCGCAAGTAAGCGGGGTCGTCTTTCGCGATTTGAATGCGAATGGCGTGAAAGACAATACTGCCACCTTTAACGAAGCCTTTGAGCAAGGCATCGTTGTGACTGCCTATAATGCAGCAGGTACAGCGATTGCCTCGTTTACGACAACCGCAGCAGGGAGTTATGCCATACCTGCTATTGGCACAGCCTATAACGGCACATTAGGGTCTAATACGGGTTTCGTGGCTTCTGGTACAGCTGTGCGCATAGAGTTTACCAATACTGCGGCTTTTGATTATACAGGGCCTGTAGGCACAGGCAGTAAAAGTAGTGTGCAGTTTACAACGACGGGTGCGGGGGTAACGGCTGATTTTACGGTAAACTATCCCGATGCCTATTCACAGAGCAATCCGCCTGTACTTACTTCGGCAATGGTAGCAGGCGACCCAGTAAACGCGACTGCAGGCGCAGTAAAAACTGTTTTTAATATCAATTACGATAAAACAGGTTTGGCGCAAACACAGCCATTTAGTGCAACAGGTGCAGTATGGGGTGCGGCTTATAATAAAAAAACGAAGAAGGTCTATATGTCGGCATTCGTTCGCCGACATTCGGGCTTGGGTACGGGCGGCTTAGGCGCTATTTATTATGGCGATGCCACGGCAAATGCTCCTTTATCCTCTTTTACAGTACCGAATGTAGGCACTATTGCGAGCAATACGCTGCGCAATTTGACTACACCGTCGGCACTTAGCTACGATTTGCAAGGGTTTGATGCGGTTGGTAAACAAGGCTTGGGCGATATAGATATTGACCAAGACAACCAAATGCTCTACATCGTAAACCTAACAGATAAAAAAGTGTATAAAGCAGATTTGACGCAGGCAAGCCCTATACCTGTTGCGATTGCTAATTACACCGCACCCTCTTGCACGAATGGCGCGTTTCGCCCTTTTGCGCTCAAAATTCATAAAGGCAAACTTTATTTGGGTGGCGTATGTTCGGGCGAAACCGAAACGAACGGAAGCACGAGCAAAACAAACCTAAACGCAACCGTATTAGTATATGATATAGCAACAAACACTTGGGGCGCAAATGCGGCTTCCTTTTCTTTAAACTATGTAAAAGAGGAGCCTTATACGGGCAAACCGACAGGCTGGTATCCGTGGATAGATGCGGTAACTGATGTGCCTATAAACCATACTTCGGGTGGGTCAGAAGTGTTTTTTGCTTGGCCTACGCCTATATTATCGGATATTGAATTTGCCGATGATGGCAGTATGATAGTAGGGTTTATGGATAGAACAGCGATGCAGTTCGGCGCACGAAATGCAGGAACGTCGGCGGCCCAAACCTCTATTTATTATTGTGTAAATGGCGGCGATGTTCTTAAAGGAACCAAATCGGGTGCTACCTTTACCGTAGAATCACCAACAGGCACGACCACAAACTCTACCGAGTTTTATTCGGGCGAGGAGTTTTTGTCACCTGGCGAAGACCATTACGAAGCGGCACAAGGCGGGTTGGCCGTATTACCTGGCTACGCCGAAACCGTGATGAATGGCATAGACCCCGCTACGTTTGATAGTGGCGGTTTGTATTGGTTGAGTACCAGTACGGGCACAAAACGCACGACCTTACAACTGTATAGCTCAGGTGGCTATTTTCAAAAAGCAGGCGGCATGGGCGATGTAGAATTACTTAGCGATGCCGCTCCGCTCCAAATTGGCAATCGTATATGGGCTGATACCGATAACGACGGCATACAAGACGCAGGCGAGGCAGGCATTGGCAATATAACGATTGACCTCTATAAAGGGGCTACCCAAGTAGGCACCACCACAAGCAATGCTACCGACGGCACTTGGTATTTTGATAATACCAATGTCACGATGAATGGCGCAATTGGGCTGCTGCCTAATACAGCCTATACAATTCGGGTGGCTGCTGCCAATATCCCAAGCGGTAAAATGCCGACTACCGCGAATGTGGGCGGTGCAGGACAACCCGACGCACGCGATAACGATGCTACTCTTGTAAGCACGAATGCCGAAATTGCTTATACCACAGGCGCAGCAGGACAAAATGACCATACTTTGGATATTGGTTTTAAAATAATACCGCTTTGTGCAGCAGCGTTTTCACTAACAAGCAGCAGTAACCTTACTTGTACAAACCCAACGGTTACGCTCACCGCAACTTCGGTAGCATCTGCTACTTATGCGTGGAGCGTAGGCGCAACGCCTGCTGCTACAAACACTGCAACTGTAACCGCGCCTGCTACTTATACTGTCACAATGACTAATGTGACCTTGGGCTGTACCGCAACCGCAAGCGTTGCCATTACGCAAAATATAACTGCTCCAACCGCAACTGCGTCAAGCGCAAATAACCTAACGTGTACGGTATTGAACAGCACCTTGACGGCAACAGGCGGCGGCACTTATGCGTGGAGTGGTGGTGGAACAGCAGCCACAAAATCAGTCAATGCCCCCGCAACTTATACCGTAACTGTGACAACAACAGCAACCGGTTGTACGGCAACTTCCACTGTTGCGGTTACGCAAAATATAAGCCCTCCGCCTGCAACCCTATCAAGCGCAAATAATATAACTTGCGCTACGCCATCTACTATTTTGACTGCAACAGGTGGCGACACTTATATATGGAGTGGTGGCGGAACGCTTCCCACAAAATCAGTAATCGTTGCAGGCACTTACACCGTTACTATGACAACTACGGTAAATAGTTGTACAGTATCTTCAACGATTGTGGTCACGGGCAACACGATAGCACCTACTGCAAGTATTAGTGGCACCAATACGGTATGTAATGGTGCATCTACTACTCTTACCGTAGCAGGTACGGGTACTTATTTATGGTCGAGTGGCGAAACCATTGCTGCCATCACCAAAACCGCAGGCACTTATACAGTTACCGTGACGAATAACGGCTGCACGAGTACATCAAGCGTAACGGTGACGGATATATCGGCATCTATCGGCAATTATGTTTGGTATGATATAAATGGGAATGGCTTGAACGACGAGGCTGCCAG
>JBEEMU010000018.1:0-3556 GCA_041192485.1 Bacteroidota bacterium
ATTTATTAATGAAATTACAGGCGGGTTGGCAATTCCCACTGTGTTAATAAATGATACAAAAAATGGTACAGCCATCTTGCAAAGTGAAGCTACCCTAAGTTTAGTTGGTACCTTGCCCACAGGCATTACGTTTAATACCATTACAGGGGCTGTCGGTGTAAACCCACTTACGCCCGCAGACACCTATACTTTTGTTTATAATTTATGTGAAGCTGCCAATCCTTCCAATTGCGATTTAGCAACCGTTACCGTTATAGTTTCGCCTGTTGGTTCGGTTGGTAATTATGTTTGGAATGATTTAAATAATAATGGTATAAATGATGATGGAAGCGCAGGTATCAATGGGCTGACAATAGAACTTTGGAACGCAAACACAAATATCTTAGTTTCTACCACTACTACAGCAAACAATGGTAGCGGTGTTGCGGGTTATTACAACTTTATTATTGCGACAAGTGGCAATTATAAAATAAAATTTCCAACAACTTACACCTCTAAAATATTAACAACACAAACCGCCGCCGCCGCTACCGATAATAACAGTGATGCCGACACCACAACTGGTTTTAGCCCCACATTTACTATCAACACAAACGGTGCAGGCAACGCAAAAGACAATACAACCATCGATGCAGGCTTTATTTGCCCTGGTGGTTGTGTGACAGTAACGATAATAAAGAATTGAAATTAGGGAGTCATGCAACTCGAACAAGGTTTAAACACTTACAGCCTCCTCTTTCCTACCTAAAACGAAGAAATACAGGGCATTTTTTCACTCGAATTTAAGAAAACAAAAAAAAGGCTTACCTTTGCAGGATATTTTGAATTATAAAAACATTTTTCGTATGAAAAAAACATCAGTAAACCGTTTAAAAACTGGAATTACGAAGAAATTAACGATACGTTTGGCTATACTCGCAAGTTTAGCCACCCTATACTTGACCATTTCGCTACCTTGCGTTTAGATAAAAATCATATAAAACGCGATGCCATTGAGGAATTGCGTCAATTAGCTTTGATGTATATAGATTCGTGGAACGAAGACGAGTATAAATTTATGTTTATCAGCCCATACTTGAATTTGGTGCGTTTTGTAAGCCCACATTACAAGGTTTTTACGCAACGCCCGATGTCTATTATGTACGATAATGATACAAAATGTACAGAGGGTTTGGTAGAATTTATGCTTGCAAAAGGTATTTATACCCCAAAAACACCCCACTTTTTTCTACATGAATACAAACCAGAAAAGCAGTCCCTTCTTTGGGGGGATAAAAGGGGGGGCGATAATGATCCGCTGGGTCAATTGCTTATCGCAATGATTGGCGCACAGCGAGCAAATGCCGATGATATGCCCATTTATGGGGTCTATGTAAACGGTAGAAATTGGTTTTGGGTAGCCCTTATTGGCAACGAATACGCGGTAAGTTTAGCTTATGATGCCACTTCCGACGCTATTTTTGACCTTTTTGCCGTGTTGGAGTATTTGCGCGAAAAAATGGAACTTGTTTATCAATAAAAAATGCCGCCGAATTGCAACACAATTCGGCGGCGTTTTTTGCTTTTTAGTAGAAAAAAAGGCTTACCTTTGCAGGGTAAATTAATCAAATCAAATTAAAAATATGAAGCTAAAAGTAATTGTACACGAAGCCGAAGAAGGCGGCTACTGGGCAGAAGTGCCTGCTATACAGGGCTGTATGACGCAGGGCGAAACCTTTGACGAATTGTTACAAAACATCTATGAAGCGGTAGAAGGCTGCCTTTCCGTGGATATTGACGAAACAACCCCCGACGCACACACGCGCATTTTGCAAATTGCAGTATGAAACAACTATCAGGCAAGGAATTTTGCCGCATTTTAGAACAAAATGGCTGGGAGCTAAAACGCATCAACGGCAGCCACACATCTACGCAAAATCAAGTAGTGTAGCAAGACTCTCTGTGCCAGTACACGGCAATACAGCCCTCAAACTCGGCTTGTTAAAATCTTTGATGAAGCTTGCCGAACTCTTAGAAAGTGACTTTTAGCTTGTTTATCAAAAAAACGCCGCCGAATTGCACCACAACTCGGCGGCGTTTTTTGCTTTTTATTAGTAGAAAAAGTCCTACCTTTGCAGGGTAAATCAACTAAATCAAATCACCAGTCAATGTTGAAAATATGTTAGAAAACGCCATTTCGAACCTAAAAGACGGTATCGAAAACACCATTCGCCGCTACCCGATTGCGGTTGCGGTTGCCCTGCTTGCTACACTACTTAGCTGGTATGCTATTCAAGTGGAAAACAGGAGCCACTATCCCGACAGAAGAGAATACCTATCGAGCATATTTCTTTTGATAGCCCTTTGTTCGGTAGCAATGCCCGTGGTGTTTTCTGCGCACGTTATTTATAATACAGGCAAAAGAATAGCGGCAATCGCTATTTTCGCGGCATTGCCATTGCTTTTATGGTTTTTCTCTTGGCGCGTCGGCTATAAAATAGATACCGAATACGACGTTTTGCTTTATTTTCTGTGGAGTGCCGCAGGGCATTTTTTGGCGGCCATTGCCGCATTTTGGCACGCCGACCAGCTCAACGGCTTCTGGCAATGGAATAAACAGCTTTTCTTGCGGTTTCTCACGTCGGGCTTGTACTCATCAGTGCTTTATTTGGGCATAGCGGGTGCGATTTTAGCCGTAAGGCTGCTTTTCGATTGGAAAATGCCCGACGAGGTCTTCGCTTATTTGTTCGTAACGATTGGCGTTTTATTTCAATCGATGTTTTTCTTGGGCGGACTCTCCGCCCCGATAGAAGATTTGCAGCACGAAACCGATTACCCGAAGGGTTTAAAAATATTCACGCAATACGTTTTATTGCCCTTATTAGGCGTTTATTTTGTCATTCTATATCTTTATATGGGCAAAATAATCGTGCAGGTCGCCTTGCCAAAAGGCTCTGTTTGTTTCCTTATTTTAGGGTTTAGTGTTGTCGGTATCTTGTCAATACTCCTTTTACACCCGCTTTTAGACGATGAAAACGAGGCGAAATGGGTGCGCGTAGTCGGCAAATTCTTCTACTTTCTGTTGCTGCCGCTCACCGTTCTTATGTTTATTTCTATCGGAGTGCGCTTGGGCGATTATGGCGTAACGCCCAATCGCTATATCATGCTGCTATTAGCTTTTTGGCTGTTTGCTACTTGTTTATACTTTATTTTTTCAAAAAAACGAAATATAATTGTTATTCCTGCCAGTTTAATGCTTATCTCATTCTTCTGCTCGTTTGGGCCTTGGAGCGTCATGCAGGTTTCGGTACGCTCGCAAACCGCCATTTTAAAACAGCTTTTTATAGACAATAAATTGATGAAAAACGACACGCTTTGCGCCTTAAGCAAAACGCAAGACACATCGGTAAAAGACACCCTCCTAAAAGGCACTGGCCGCAGAATAGAATCTATCTTAGTGGCATTAGAGGAGATGGGCGAAATGGGAACCGTGAAAAAATGGATACCAAAAACGTGGCAAAAGGCGGTATTTCGCGATGCTAATAATTTTGATATTACCGTGTTACAAGACAAGCTA
>JBEEMU010000019.1:0-10154 GCA_041192485.1 Bacteroidota bacterium
TGTCCTTGCCTGAATCATCTTGACGCTGAAAAGAGAAAATTCTCATACCTGAAAGTCTAAAATTGTGACATTTATTTTATGAAAAACAATCGCCAATTTTGTTTGATTGACGCTTTAATATGACTTTTTGTGCTAATCTTGTAGTTTATCAAAAAGTTTAACTAGACTGGGCGAGCTAGAAAAAAAAAAAAAAAAAAAAAAAAAAAAAGATATTTCATTGTTCTAAAACCTTGATAACTAATGGAATACGTTGTTCAATGGGAATGGATTTAAGTAGTATTTCGTACATTTTCGGTGTTAAATTATTGATGGAAAGATGTGGACGGTCTGTATTATACAAAAATAAGGTGGTAATTAACTCCTTTTTAAGACTGTCATAAGTAAGCGGCTTTTTCGGAATTAAATACTCGTTTTTAAGAATACCGTTGAGCCGTTCCGAGAATGGATTTTCGTAACAACTCACACCCATCGAATTTATTATACCGCTATCTCCTGTTTTTTTTACAAAGTTTTTATCGTAATACTGTCCCCCACCGTCAGAATGAAGTATCAAACCAGCTAAAGTTGTGCCGCAGCGCATATCAAGTGCCTGTTTTAAAGCGGGCAAAGTAGTGTCTTCGGTCAGCAGGCGGCGCGACAAAACCGCCGATAAACAAAGCCGCGAATAAATGTCTAATATCAAGGTAATATACACCCATTCGCCTTCTATCCAGTAATAAGTAATGTCGCTCGTCCACACTTGATTGATGCCGTTAAAGGATTGACCCGCTATCCGATTCATAAAACGCATTGCACCCGAAAAGGTCGTCCGATGACCAAATACCATTTTGCCGAGCCGCAAACCGTTGTCTAACAAGATTGCCTCGAACTTATCGCGACCAATACCAGACACGAATGACTGCATTTCAGTATCGGCACACCATTTAAGATAGATTTTACGCGCCCCCATACGCGGATGAACGCAGCGCAAAGCCTCCACTTCTGACACTATTTGACGCGACAACGCCTGAAATTTCCGACTCGACTCCATTTTTTGCCAAAACGCCTGCCGACTTTGCCCTACAAATGAATAAACAGCCTCCATCGCGAAACCTAAACTCGCTCGCTGCTCCCACAACTGAATTACACTACGGTCAGACAGTTTTTTTTTATATCGATATTGTAATACGCTTCCGCAACATCTACCAGCGTCTTCCAGTACATGACTTCCACCTGCTGTGCGCCGATGATGCCTAATAATTTCTTATTTTCGGCTTCAAAACGCTTACTCCGCTCGCTTTCGCTCGCCAATTCCGTGACTTGAATCACCGCTTTTTGATATTTCGGCGAATACAACTCTAACCACCGATACACCGACGCAGAACTCAGTCCCGTTTCGTCGCGCAACAACGCCGCAATCGTCGTTTCTTTCGCATCCAACCGCCGTACTATTTCTTTTTTATACTCCGTAGAGTACCGGTTTAGGATTTTCGCAGCGCCTTTCGCACCTGTTACTCCTCCGTTCTGTTTTTGCGCGTTTGCGCCGTTCTGTGACTTCATTTTGCAAAGGTACGACTTTTCTCGTTTGAGAATTCTTCTCTTATTTGTGTCAAGCTCATTTAGGCAATATCATATTACCCATAACATCATGCACTCCTACCAATATCCACGACCTGCACTAACCGTCGATTGTCTTATTTTTGGCGAAAGCCCCGACAATAAAACCAAAAAATACCTTTTGCTTATACAGCGCAAACACGACCCGTTTGCGGGTTATTGGGCATTGCCAGGCGGCTTTGTTGATGAAAATGAAAGCCCCGACGATGCGGCGCGGCGCGAGTTAGAAGAAGAAACAGGCGTTAAAAGCATCGATTTCCAGCAACTGCACACATTCGGTGCGCCAAATCGCGACCCGCGTGGCTGGACAGTCAGTATTGCCTACACCGCAACTATCAATATGCTCGACCAACAGCCCCAAGCCGCCGACGATGCGGCCGCCGCCGAATGGTTTGATATGGAACATTTACCCGAAAATTTAGCGTTTGACCACGCCGATATTATCAAAATGGCAACAAATAACATACCCATTTTACACGTTCCTAATACAAAGAAATAACAAGCTCCAATTTTCCGCTATTCGCAATGCCGCCCGGATTGCAGCCCGCTTTGCCTTCGGGAATTTCTAAGCCCAAATTGCGGTAATATTCCGTCCACGCAGCAAACGTTTGCTTGGTGTCGGGGTCGATGAAGGTCATCGGTTGCAGCTCGAAAAAAGGTTGGTTTCCGTTTGCCGCTTTGAAGGCATCATATAATAACTCGCTACAATAATACTTGCCATTATCATAAATAAACGGGTCGTCATAAGGTTTTCCGAGCTGCTTTAGGGCAAAAAGCGTGGCGGGCTGCACCAATTTTAAATATTTCTTTTTGAGTCGCATCACCACAATTTTAGGTCGATTTTGGGCATCTTTATTGCGGTTGAGAAACTCGTTTACCTTCGTCAAATGCACATCTGCGCCGATAGCTTCCACAACATACAAACTATCATTAATTTGGCAAACGAATCCGATATGCGAAAAATGTTTTCCGTTTAGCGCAGGAGTCACCTTTTCTATGGCATTGCAAAGACCGCCACAGTCCAAATCTTGAAATAAGAAATCGCCCGATTGCGGCGTATATTTTGCAGAATACTGCTCCGCAGAGGGCTTCACGGCAGAAAGGTCTGCAAAAACAGGATTGATAAACAGGAGATTTAACCCAAAAAACAGCCCCTGAAAAGACTTGTAAAAGGCATTATTTTGGTAAGAAAGGCGGTTAATTTTTTTGATAAGAAAAAAAGTTAAAAAGTTAAAAAAGCAATTCTAATTGATGTATATTCGTTTCGGCGTTAAACGTAGTTTCCATATTTATTTGGCGCGCACGCGAAAGCCGTTGCAAGCCGTTATCTACGATTGCTTCCGTTGCCGAATGTCCTTTAAGTTGCAGCGTAAGGCAATGCGAATAAGGCGCATTATTTTCAAACTCGCCGTTTCCAAACTCGCTTATCGCAATAAACAGCTCTATTTCCGCTGTTTCTACCAATTTATCTAAGGCCCTAAAATTCCATTCATTCACTAAAAGCATCAAAGCCTCAAAGCGTTTTTTTGAAATAAGCGGATTTTTCATCAATGCAATATCTGAAACACTGAAACTTGCCACTTTTTTAGTATAATTCGCTTTTATAAAAGAGTAATAACGGGTTAAAAAGATGGCAAACCAATTGCAGTCCGTTATATTATCCTCAAAAATGAGTTGATAGCTTATATTAAGAACCTTGATTCTGCTTTTTTGCAAGAGTAAAAGAGCGACTATATCGCGAGTTGGTGGATTTAAACTATCAAAATCGGTGAAAAAGCTGATTATTTGCAAATTATTTTTCACTTTATCGTTTAATTCGCTTACTAAGCCTTCAATTTCAGCATTTTTTTGGGTTAGAATAATGTTTTTAGCCTCAATTTCATCTTTTCCGACCTGTAAATCCTGGTTTTTCTGCTCTATTTCTTTTTGATAAGAAGTATTTGTTCGGTAAAAATTATAAACCAATATAAAAATAACGATTAAAGTAAAAATTATATTGATAAATAGAATATAATTATTTTTAGGGTAATAGACAATATCCGTAAACCTAAGTTCTGTGAGAATAAAGATAGCGAGTAAGAGCAAGAAGTAATAAGTAGAAGTAATCGCAATTGCTTTTTTATCGTCCATGTCGATAAACGTTACCATTGATGCAGGGAAGGCTAATATATAGAGATAAAAACCATTTTCTATTCCGAAGAATGCCGTAAAAAACAACATTGGCAGCCCAGAAAGCAAGAAATGTAAGGCTATGCTCGTTCGGTAATATTGATAATGATTGAACAAGATAATACCTCCTGCCATTGCGGTGCAAGACAGGCACATGAGGTAATTAAGTATCCCCTGTTGCATATAAATGGAAACGCCCATAAAAATGAGTGTCATCATCATAATATTTAAATAAATCAAATTCAGCATACTCAGCCGTCTTTGAAAAATAGGTTCTTGTCCTTCGCGGAAGCCTGCTTGAGTGATGCGTTTCCACAACAATTTCAGTTTTGGAGGAAGCTGAATAGTAAGATTGGTCATTGAGAATAAAAATGTGGGTTTTAAACGAATAAATTGGATAAAAAAACAGCTGAACGCTTCTTGTTTATCCTACTTTATTTGCCACAAAAAAAGTGCCAAAATTAGCATAAACTAATTTTAGCACTTTTTTATTGCTCAAATTCGCTCTTTTTTAAAATTCTAAGGTGAAAGACGCTACAAAACGGCGCGGGGTACCGAAAAGTACCGTAGAACTATCTGCATTAAAATCCGCTCCACTCTGTGCATCTGAGATGTAAACAGTATCTAAAGCATTTAAACAATTTAAACGAACAGATGTTTTAACCTTCTTGTCTATATGAAATGTATAGCCCATATAAGCATCTAATAAGGTATAATTTGGCATTTTCCACGATTCTCGCCTTTCATTTGCATCTTTTAAATTTTCAGGTGAAAAATTTGAATAATTATTAGCAAAATAGGTAGCTCGCGCTTTAAAATATAAATCTTTGATTGGCTCCCAGCGAACTGTTGCGCCGAGCTGTGTTTGAGCAGCATCGCCAACAGGAACGCCAGTAGGGTCAAAAACAATGGTCTTATTATAAAGTATGCTAAAATATTCTGCTTTTTCTGTCCATCGCCAATCTCCTACCGATGCGAGTCCTTCTATTGTAAGTTGTTTATTTGGTTTATAGCTAGCATCAAATTCAATTCCCTTATGCAGCGCACCAATTCCATTTACATTAATTGGGTAGTATTCTCTTGTTATAGGGTCTGTTTCTGTAGGAGGATTATCAAGTGGTTTATTTTTCCATGAAGTATAATAAGCATTAATATTGGCAGCGAATATTTTATTTCTAAAGCTATATCCAAGTTCGACTGCTTTAATATCTTCATTTGCGGCGTTCTCAACTTTCTGTATGGGTGTAAAAGGAGTTGTAACTCCACCTGGCGTATTTTGACGAATAACATTATTGAAGCGTTGTGCTTTCGAAATCCAACCTACATTCGCAAAAACACTATGCTCTTTTGATAAGTTATAAGCCCCCCCTGCTTTAAATGTATAACCAGGTATCCAAGTCCAATCAATAGTTTGATACTGCACTTCTGGGGAGTTCATATTATAGGTATTCCCATCAATCGTAACTGATTTCGTCATAGCAGGGTCCGTCCCTATGGCAATTTTTTCAAACGCGCCTAAATAGTACCTTTTATCATTGATATTCAAAACTTTTGGTTTTAGCCAATCAACTAATTTGTAGCCTGTATAAGACCCCGAAACATTTACAAAGGCGGATATTTTATCTTTTTTATACTCCAGCATACCAAAAGCTCCTCCCCAACGCACATAGCCCGTATTGTCATATTCATAAACATCACCTACTCTGACTTTTTGTACTGTTCGTGGGTCTCTGCTTCCACTTTTAGGAGTGAAAGTACCTACTAACGGTAGTTCTGCTGCATTATAAAATTGCCCGCCCAAAAGGTCGTAAGGAGTACGGAAGTGATGGCCCTGATAATCCCGTAAATCAACTCCACCTGAAAATACAAATTTATTATTTATATCGTAACGCACAGTACTTAGTAAGCCATACCAAAAGTGGTCATTTCTACGCGCATTTAAAAACTTATCGCTTTGGCCTGTTAAAAGCGGCAATGCACTAGTGTAAACGTTGTCTATAATTTTGGGCTGCCCTTGATAGTAGGCAGCAATTCCTTTTAAACCAGAAAAATCAACTTGGCTTTTATCTGTCGTCCTATCGGGCGAGTACGATATACCAGTTCCGCCACCCGACCCCATCGAGAGATAGGCTATATTTGCCAAAAACACTTTTGGAGATATTTGCCAAGAATAGCGAAGCGTAAATTGGGGTTTATGGTAGTAATTAACACGAGTATTAATAATATTGCCATTGCGCGGGTCTGTCCCCCAATTCGGATTAAATTTGGTTCCCAAATCCCACGCAGTTGTTTTATCCACAGGATTTTGATACAATTCACTGGCTAAATTAGCATCGACATTAGCAACGTTCCCTCTGAAATTATTTTGCCCATGCTCCTGTGGCGCACCAAAACCCGAGAGGCTTAGTGTGTGCTTCTTTCCAAATTGTTTATCTATCCTTAAATAATAGAAAAAACCCTTTGAGTACGCATGACCTACAAAACCATCTGCACGTTGGTAAGAAACCGCTGACGAGATGCCCCAACCTCCCTTTAAATGCCCAGAGTTGACAGAAATTGTATTGCGCAGATAGCCGCCTGTTCCTATCTCTTCGTTAAGAACAAAACTGGCTTTATCATCAATGCCTTTGGTTAAAATATTGATGCTACCGCCAATGGAGGGCACTGCTAATTTCGAGGCACCTAAACCCCGCTGCACTTGCATCGTCTTAGTCATATTTTCCAAACCAAACCAGTTAGACCAAAAAACTTGCCCATTCTCCATGTCATTCACAGGTACGCCGTCAAGCATAACCGCCACATTGCGTTGGCTAAAACCGCGCACACTTACCCGGGCATCGCCTACGCCACCACCGCCCTGTGTAGCATATATACCTGGAGTGCTGTTCAAAATCATCGGAATATCTTGCGAAGCCAATTCTTCTTTGAGCTTAATAGTCGGAATATTGGCAAATGCAACAGGCGTTTCGCGTTCCCGCGCAATATCGGCAGTAACATTTACCACATCTAACACTTTCACGCCACTCATTTCTACATCTAATTTGATTGGTGCGCCTTTTACAGTAACCTCTTTGGTTAAATTTTCATACCCAACATACGAAAAAACAAGTTGATAGATGCCATTTGGCAAGTCAATGGCATAGTTGCCCTCAAAATCAGACGCAATGCCCTCCGTTCCCGCAATAACGGTTGCCATCGGAACGCCTTCTTTGTTTTCAGATTCGGTTATTCGCCCCGAAACTGTGAATTTTTGCGAAAAGGCAGCAGTCGTCATCAACAGCAGCAAATTCAAAATAAAGTAGATTCTTTTCATTGTATAAGATTTTAAAGATAGATTTAAGTAGTAGAGTATAAATAATCGCTATTTTTAAACTCCTGTAAAATACAGCGTTTTGAGGTATTCATAATAGCGTTTATGTTACCGCGGGCGCTTAGTATGCTTTCCCGCTGAAAAAATACCAAAGGCAACACACCATTTCTATAGAAAATAGTGTATTGCCTTTTTATTATAATTGTATAAAATACATGGGTTTTAAAGAAAAAATGGTTGAAATGAATAAGGAAAAAGAAACAATAAGTAAGAATATCTGTTATTAACGCCTTATTTCTTATACTTTCAACACCTATTCTATAATAACTTTTTGGGTCGACTCTTGTCCATTCGCAAACGTTACCGTCAGCGTAAACATACCGCCATTTAGACCGCTAAGGTCAATTTGATTGCTCACATCGCCATTTAATTTCTCGGTGCGAACGGCTTGTCCTAATATATTATATAGGGTTGCTGTATTCATACCTTCCGATGCTTTCAACGTTAAAACGCCTTTGCGGATAGGATTTGGGAAATACTCAAAATTAGCGGTTTGGCGAGTATTTAGGGTAGCAACAAAGCAATCGCAAGTGTGCTGACCTAACCCCATGAAATAGTCATTGCTATACAATGTCCAATCAGCTACATTAAAGTCAGTGTTTCCTGCGGCATAATCTAGAACTAAGCCTTTTTTGATGCTTGGCTTACGTGCTAAGGTTCTGTCTCTCGTCAAAATAGCATTATAACCCGTAGCGTTAGGGTCTGCCCAATAGGTTGCGGTTGCCATCGTTGCATCGCCAACAATACCTACAGCATCAATAACAGGACTATTGACAGCCGTTCCTTTTAAAAGAGCCATTGCGTCGTTCCCATTATGATAGAATGTCTTATTGGTATTATAAACGGGGCAAACAAACAAATCGCAATGACTCCGAAGGTCAAATTTTGGTTTGTAAGTAGATTCCCATTGAAATTTATTTTTATTTGTCGCAGCAGTAGCATCGTAAGTTAGCGCATGATATAATGTATCATTATTTGCACCCATATACGGAATGCCAGTTAGCACGTCTGCCGACACAGCCATTTTTTGATAGCCGTTATATAGCGGATTTTCCGATGCTGTACCAGTAACTCCTTTTGCCGTATCCGTAGGCGCAACTCCTCCTTTATCCGTACAAAGAACAAAGGTTGCATAAGGTGCAATGGTCTGAGTAGGTAAATTGATAATGGTAACACTACTAAGCGTAGCCGCTCCATTATTGAAACGACCAACGCTATAACCGCCTAAGTTAATAGGGTTTGGTGTAGGGTTGTAAATTTCTATAGCGCGATTATTGTACGACCCCTGCACATATTCGGAGATAAAAAGGTCGGAGCAGTCTTGTGCATTGGCTGCCAATACAGCGCAAACGGCTGCAATCGTAAGTACTAATTTTTTCATATAAAATGAATTGAAAATAAAAAACGATACTGTTTTTGATAAAACTTTCCGCAAAGGTACGCCCTTTCCTATTACCAATCTAATTTTTGATGTTAAGAAATGGTAAAAAAAAATAGGGAATGGAGTTACACGTTCCTAAGCCCTTATTTTAGCGCAATTTCTCTAAGAGCCATTTTTTATCACCAATTTGCTCGGTTGCTTCTATTTTAGCGATGAGCTGCTGCTTTGCTTTTTGGTCATTTTTAGAGAGAAGCATGATTTTTTTGGTAAAGCGAATGAGGTTTTCATACTGTTTTTTCACATTTGTAGCAATCGTTTTATTGCGCAATAAATAAATGCGAAAACTCTCTAAATTCGACTCTAAAGCTTCGTAAGCGCGAAGTTCGTAATAGGTTTTGAGCAAAGTAGCGCGACTGTCTAAACTATACACCACGTCGATATACTGCACATCGCGGAGTTGTTCTATGACTTTTTGGTAGTCGGCTTGCGCAAAATACAGTTTAGCAAGGTTGTAAGTTAGGGCGTTTTCACGCAAATGATGCGGCAGTTTTTGGCTGTATTCTTGCAAAAAACGCTCCACCCAGTCAAATTCGCCGAGCCGCAAACCGATAGTGATGACGTTTTTATAATCCCATTCGGGCAGAATGCCGTTATCAAAAATAATTTCATTTTGCAATAGCAATTTATACAAATTGAATAATTTGATAAAATAGGCTGTTTCGCCCATATTGATGCGCCGCACACAATAGTTGAGCGCGACCGTATAATACTCGCGTGCTTCAAACGGCGCAAGCAATTGATGATGCGTATTCAAACTAGCTACTAATTGCGCAAAATGCTCCGTATTATCATTATCGTTATTATTATCGTTATAAAGAGTCATTATACTGTGGTAATAAATGGAAATCAAGGGCGTATTTTGCAAATTCAAAACTTCTATAAATGCGATTAATTCGGGTAAACCCGCCGTATCGATGTCTAATTTTAATACATTTTTATAGGTCAAAGCATCGATATAATGGGCTAATCGTTTTGCAATAAAAAACGTATCTAGTTGATTACAAATATATTGCAACTCCGTTTTACCTGTTTGGCGCACATTTTTTACATTTTTATTTTCACGCGCTTCCGCCAAACAATATTCCGTGTAATGCCATGCAGCGTTTCGTTGTGTGGCATTATTATGGAGTGTTTGCCCGAAAACAAGCTCCTCGTTTGCATATTGCTCAAACCCTTTTTCGTTATAAAACGCCGCAGTACCCAATATTAACTGCACCTCGTTTCTGCATTGCCATTCGTAGGCAAACCACGCTTCTACGCGCTTAATCAGGTCGCTGTATTTATTAGCATCTTGTTTCGGAAATACCATTTTTGCCGTTTGCCAATCTATTATACTGCCTTTTTTATCTTTTTTTAAAACTGCCCGACACGCATCAAACAACGCAATCAACGCCTCTTGCTCGTTGTGTATAGGCGAACAGAGCCATTTGCGCAACCGATTGAGCGCGTAAATATCCAAACTAACTAATATATTGTATAGTTTCTGCATCGTTTTTTATGTGGTTTGTTTTTGTTGTGTTTTTCATTTTTACTTTTCAGACGGTCTGCGTTACTTTTTGCATCAAGACAATTAGCCTT
>JBEEMU010000020.1:0-2798 GCA_041192485.1 Bacteroidota bacterium
TTGTGGGAGGTTTTTCTGGTCGAAAAACTCGGTATGCGCTGGGACGAAGTGCATGATATAGCCGAAGAATTGGAGCATATTCAGTCAGACAAACTAATTAAATTATTAGCTGACTTTTTAGGAAACCCGACCTCCGACCCACATGGCGATGCAATTCCCGATGAAAACGGTGTTTTTTTGCAAAGTGATTGCGTCTTGCTTTCCACGCTTTTAGCCGAAGAGCAAGCTACGATTGTGGGCGTAGATGAACATTCCACCGATTTTTTGCAATATTTAGACGCTCAAGGCTTAATTATTGGCACAAAAATAACAATTTTAGAGTTTTATAAATATGACAATTCGATGAAAATTAGTATTTCTACTAAAAAAGAGGTCGTCATTTCTCAAAAAGTGGCAAAAAATTTATTAGTTACAAAAAATTAATAGCTAACTATGGAAACAACTATTCAGTCGGCACGTTCAAAAAGTGGTTATTCTTGGCGCAATTTAGCGCGATTCTTAGGCCCCGGCTTGCTTGTAGCCGTTGGCTATATGGACCCTGGCAATTGGGCAACCGATATACAGGGCGGCTCAGAGTTTGGCTACTCGCTTTTATCCGTTGTCTTTATTTCAAATATATTTGCCATTGTTTTGCAGCATCTTGCCTTAAAGTTAGGTATTGCAACCGGGAAAGATTTGGCGCAAGCCTGCCGCGACTATTATTCGCGGCCAGTGAGTTTTTTTCTCTGGGTTTTATGCGAAATTGCGATTGCAGCCTGCGATTTGGCTGAAGTTATTGGGTCGGCTATTGCGCTCAAACTATTGTTTGGCTTGCCTTTGGTAGTCGGCATTTTAATCACGGGCTTCGATGTACTGCTTATTTTATATTTTCAAAATAAAGGCTACCGCTATTTAGAAATTCTTATCGGCACACTCGTTTTCACTATTTTCGGTTGCTTTTCGTATGAAATACTCTTAGCACAACCTGCTGTAAATGACGTACTTATGGGCTTAATTCCGCATACGAAAATAGCAACGAACCCCAAAATGCTGTTTATTGCCATCGGTATTTTGGGGGCGACGGTGATGCCACATAATTTATATTTACATTCCAGCATCATCAAAACCCGCGAAATTGCGCCAAATGACGCTGCCAAAAGCGAAGCTATTACTTACGCAACTATTGATTCTACCGCCGCATTATTACTCGCTTTTTTCGTCAATGCAGCTATTTTAATTATTGCGGCAAGCGTGTTTCATAAAAACGGCAGAACCGACATTGCCGATATTTTTGACGCTCACGCGCTCCTTTCGCCGATGCTTGGCGTGAAAGCCGCAAGCGTTGTTTTCGCCTTAGCGTTATTGGCAAGCGGCCAAAACTCTACCTTGACGGGTACGATGGCAGGGCAAATAGTGATGGAGGGCTTTCTAAATATCCGCCTAAAACCCTGGATTCGCCGCCTCATTACGCGCTGCGTGGCTATCGTTCCCGCCTTAATCGTCGCTATTTATTACGGCGAGCAAGCCACCGGAATGTTGCTCGTAGGCAGTCAAGTTGTGTTGTCGCTACAGCTTAGTTTTGCCGTTTTTCCGTTGGTCGCCTTCACGTCAAGTACCGAAAAAATGGGCGTTTTTGCCAATAAAAAACGCTTAAAAATAACGACCTATGCGATTGCTTTTTTTATCGGCGGGCTGAATTTGTATTTGGTTTGGCAGGCGGCTTTTTCGTGAAAATAATTAGATAAAACCATTCCTAAACCTTCTTCAACCGCTGAAGCCCCGCCTTCGCTTTCTGGTGCAAACTATCCTTGTAATCCGACGGCGAAATAGACAGACAAAGCAAATAATAACTGCGCGATTGCGAAATATTCTTACCACCTTCATACAATAAACCCAACTGCAACGCCGCATTACAGGCAAAATACGCCGGATTGTCTTTGCCCGTTTCAATTGTGCGCAAATAATAGGTGATAGCGTTCGTGTTATCCGCCAGCTTATCATAAATACGCCCCAGTCGATAAGTATATTCCAATTTTTCGAGCGGTGTTTTAAACGTTTTCTCTGTATAGCCCGTCAAAAACGTCTTCGCTTTCAGAAAATAGCCCCCATCGAAATACAGACGCGCCCGTAGCAGCGGCAGATTAGGCAATAAGCCGCTTTTCGCCTCCTTCAACGCCTTTTTATCCGCCTCCTGACTCTCGGCACCGCGCCCCTTACACAGTTCCATATTATTATGAAAACTTGTCATATTGCCGCCTAAAAACGCATTCCAAGCCAACTTTTGGTAACACTCTTTGATATAATGCCGCCCCTTAAAATTCCGAACATAGCTCTGCAAATAAGTGTCTGCATCGCTATCGCCATGCTCCAATTTAGCGATACCGAGCATAAAATCCAAGAAATAAAACGGGTGATACGCCGCACCTTTCGGGCGATTGAGCAAGAGTTTTATCGCTTCATCGGTGTGTGCCGTGTGCATCGCAATATTCGCCTGCACAAAACAAGCCAACGAATTAGTGGCAGGCACTAATTTTAGGCTTCTGATGCGTTGCCACGCCTCGTCGCCCGCATTGCCGAGATGCAGAAGCAAAAAAGAATACATGGCTATCGTTTCTTCTTCAAAAAGAAAATCGTCATGCTTTTTCGCGTAAGCCAACACCTCTTCCACCTCGCCTTGCCCTTGCGCAATCGTCCCCTTCATGCCCACCAAATCCGCACTCCATTTAAAATCGTCGGGAATAGTACCAACAACCGCGTGCAAACAGCCCAAGCTCGATTTATTCGCCACAAAGTCGGGAAACTTTCGTTGATTTTCCTCT
>JBEEMU010000021.1:0-2766 GCA_041192485.1 Bacteroidota bacterium
CGAGCAACGCTTGGATACCGCCGAACTCCCAGATGGCGTTTACGCCCTCGTGCTGCGCAATGTGCAGGGCGACCTATTAGGTACAGCGAAGGTGTTGAAGTGAAAATTGTTGAAGCGAAAGGTGTTGAGATGAGTACAAATAGTTCTTTCTATTGTTTTTTGCTTAATTTTTTTGTAAAAAGCTATGAATCTAAATATCATTAAAAGATGACAAAATAAAACAAAAATATTACAATAAAAAAGCATACCTTTGTATTCTTGAATTTCAATCATCATATTTTTCAACACAATCCTATATTAAATTAGTATGAACAAAACACGAAGTACTAACAGCCTTGCTGCGCCTTGCTGCGCCTTGCTGCGCCTTGCTGCGCCTTGCTGCATCCCAATTTAGCTTAACGCTTTTTTTCTTGTGTTCTTTAACATTGAGGACAACACAAAGCAGCGCACAATTTAACTGTAGCATTACTGCTCCTGTGGCTACAACGAACATCGCCACAAACACAACTTGGACAACACCACAAGATATTATAAATAATATAGTGGTAAAACCAGGTGTAACCCTTACTGTAACAGGAACGGTTGTGAATTTAGTTAATGGTGCAACGATTACGGTGCAACCCACAGGACAGGTGATTGCTAACGGAGCGACCTTTACAAATCCTTGTCCTACGGGTAAATGGGGCGGGTTTGTGCTTGAAAGCTACGATGCAACGTACAATGGTAGGGGCAATCTGACACTTAACACAGTAGGAGGAGTCGTTAACACGATAAGTAACGCGACTATCGGTATCTTAGTAAAAGGCAATGGCCGCATCTACGCTAGTAGTGGTGGGCTCTTTTTAAACAATGAAATAGGAATTAAAATAGATAATCCCTATAATTTGCACTATGTTTCGTCGAATATGCAAATAACAAATTGCGTGTTTTTGACAGATTCCAACTTTAAAAGACAAGGAATCAGCGGCGATGTAAATAATCACACCGCTATTGCTGGAATTATGAACATTGGGTGTAAACCCCTACTTTTAACAGGCAATCAGTTTATAAACACAAGCCCCTTAGCCGATAATTTTATTGCACCTTTTGGTTTTCATCGTCCAGGCGATGCACATCAAACCTTGTATGGTATTTACTGTCCCGACGAAACTTTCATACCAGGTGTCGGACGGGTGGGTGGCATTGAATGCAAACTTATGGTTGCAGGTTCAGCTAGCAACCTGCACACACTATTTAGAGGCTTGGATTATGGCATTTATATAGACTTTTTAGAATCTTCCAATGCGAATTCAAATAACTCAGGGGAATGTTATATCTTCAATTGCGACTTCGGGAAAGACGAGACAATTACGTCTTCGGGTGTCGTTTTACCTGAGCAAATAGATATGGTAAGCCGTGGTATTTTTATTAGAGGTATGACAGATGATGGTCAAAATGTGCGTATTATGTCTAACCGTTTCTTTATTCCGAAAAAAACGATTATTGCAGGGGACGAAAGTGGAGAGTATGGAGTCTATATTGCGAGTACTGATAATGTGGGCTTCCGCATTCAAAACAATGCGTTTAAAGGGATTAATTTCAATGGCAGCAGTGTCGCCTCTTCAACACTGAATGGCGTAGGTATGGTAGTTTCTTATACACGCGGCAGCAACTTGGTGCTTACCAATAATAATCAGTTTACAAACCTGATGGGCGGCTCCTACTTCGGCGGACAGTGCCGAGACGTTACAGGTACTTCGGGCGTTCAGTCACGCTGCAATATTTATACAAATGTTGCCTTCGATATTGTCCTAAATGACTTTGAAGAGCCTATAGGCGGCATCCGCAACTTTCAAGGCTCACCTGCGGCTAATGGGAACCCCGATAAAGCAACAGGTAATGTACATAGCGTTTTAGCCCCGCCTATTAAAACGCCTTACTACACTATCAATCTACCTAATAATTTTATAAATTCGGAAACAGCAAATTCGATTACTTACTATCATAACCCACCTGATGCTAGCTACCCAGGACCTAACACGCGATACAAACCGAGTCGAGTTTATCCTTCTACGGGGCCAGCAGTCGTGAACCTTATTCAATCACCTACCACTTATGCCTATTCTGGTGTAAACGCTACTTGTCCTTACCCTCTATTTAGGTTTACGGGTGACGGTGGCGGTAGCTTATCAAACGATATGACCGAACTGTGGCAGGAGCGCGTGAGCAGTATGACGCAAGCTGCAATCCATAAAAATACCTTAGCACTCTTGAAAGATGGCGGCAATACACCACTGTTGGAAAACGAAGTAGCGGTGACACAATTGCAAGACGCTTACCAATTATATAGTGATGTGATGGTAAAATCGCCTTATGTGTCGGAGGAAGTACTCGCCGAATTGGCCGAAAAACAAAATTTTCCACCTGCCTTATTACGCGATATTTTGGTGGCAAACACGCATGGTACGAAAAATGTAGCAGTTTGGCAAAAACTCTTGGAACGCAGCATTCCGCTACCTGAATATATGTTGCAACAAATTTCTGATGCTTCGCAAACGGGCATATCGGCGAAAGAGTATTTGGACGGGCAAATTAGCGTTTATATCGAGCGGTATGAACAAATAGTAAATCAACAACTTGCAGTTTTGGAAAGCGACACGACGGGCAACGTTACCGAAACAGACCGTTTAGCGATATTGAGCGGTGCGGTTTTGCCAAACCTCCGTTTTCAGTATATTGGTCGTTTGCTGAAAAACGGGCTGTTTACACAGGCTGAGCAAGTATTGC
>JBEEMU010000022.1:0-3093 GCA_041192485.1 Bacteroidota bacterium
ACGGGTTAAAACCCGACCGCCTAAGCCCGTTGCAACAAAACCTACCCAAACTATCTTTATACCGTTTTTTTATGCCGCTTTTTTGATAGGATTCGTAGTACGAAAGCGTAGAATCGGTGTATAAAATCGGAAAATTATCTACAACGGCATCAAAATAGGCTTTGTCATAGATAAAATTATCTTCATCTGGCAGTAGCTTTATGGTATCTGTTTTTGCATAAAAAGGAAGAGAAAAAGACCAACGCGGCTGTTTTGGAATAGTATCCGTATTCTGTGTGTATGTGTTTTCTGTTGAGGATTTTTTAGTTCCACAACTTAATAAAGCCAAAAATAGGAGACTGTAACAATAGTTTATTTTCTGCATAAAAATATATCAAGGCTGCCAAAGGTTGTAAGTTTTTAAAGTGTTAAAACAGGTTTTCTTTTACGAATAGCCGCGCAGATTTCCTCCAATTTTTCAGCCGAAAACTCGTCTTGATAAAAGCGTTTAAACACTTCTACGACTAATTCGCGTTCAGAAATACTAGGATTTTTGGCTTTATTAAGTTGTGGAACTAAAAAAATCCTCAACAGAAAACACATACACACTTTACATTTGTGGGCAGACAGCACTGCATAATGCTCAACAATCGGCATTATAAAGTAGATTTGGTGTTTTATCACCGTATTTTACGCTGTTTTGTGCTGATTGATTTAAAAACAACCAATTTTAAACAATGGCAATACCAAAAGACAAAAGCGAGCTGCACGGTTTTCTGCAATCAGAGGGCAAAGCAAACTTTAAATAAATAATAAATTTCAATCAAAATAAAAAAAATATCATGGATAATTTTGAACAAACAATTGTTTACAATTTAGTGAAAAATGAAAACATTGAAACGGTATTAAAAGATACCATCAATACCATCACAACAAAACTAAATCAACGATTTGGTAGCGAATACTCTGTGCAAACAGATGATTTTACTGCGCCCGACGACGAGTGGTCGCATGAAATAAAAATCAGAAAGGGCAGTAAAATTGGTGCTTCTGTAGATTTGAAATGGGAAAAAACGGCTCCTCACATACTGAAACTAGAGGTAGATGAGTCGTCAAAAGTAGGTTCTGCCCTAACATTAGGCATTGTAACTCCTTTTTTATTGCTTGGCGGATTTTTAGGCTACAATCATATTGCGCCATTAGATTTCTTGCCTGGCTATAGAATTGCAGCTATTTTAGGCGTATTTACGATGGTTGTTCCTGCCTATTTGCTTGTTTTTTTGCTCAAAAAACTATTGCTAAATAATGAAACAGCCGAAAATGATACGCTTGTAAATGAAGTAAGAGCGTGCTTGACTACAAATTAAATGCACGATTTTATTAGTTGCATGGGCTATGCTACGAATATACAAATAGGTATTGCTGCCTAAAAAGATTTGTTTCATTTTAATAATTTACTCTTATCGTATTTTTCTAAAAACAACCTCTTTCACTTCGTTTTTGCTCGTTTTTGAGCTAAGAGGGCTCTTGAGCACACATGGGAAACTGCTTTTTTCTGCCATTTTTATAAAAAACGCTTTGTAGCGAAAAAGCGGCAGGTATATTTGCGTAAATGCGGAAAATACCCTATTTTTGCGGGTACCTTATAATGGCGCACATTTTTTATTTTTAAAAAATACAAACAAAATGCAACTCAACACCCATTTCATTGTAAATATAGAAAATATTATTGCTACTGCAAAAGAGCGAGCGGTGCGGTCGGTAGATACTGAGCGGGTGCTGATGTATTGGCAAATCGGGCGAGCAATACAAGAGGAAGAGCAGCAAGGCAAAGCGCGTGCAGGCTACGGCGATTTTCTGCTCAAATCATTAGCCGAAAACTTGGAGCCGCGCTATGGGAGCGGGTTTTCTATTCGGCAGCTAGAAATGTGCCGGCAGTTTTACCGCCGTTTTCCAATTGCGAACGCACTGCGTTCGCAATTCAAATAGACGCATTACCGCACACTTATTCGGATAGAAAACGAGGACAAACGCGATATTTGGACAATTACAAATGCATGTAAACGACTACGACCGTTTTGAAAAACAAGATTTTGAAAACCCGACCATCGGCATTTTGCTTTGCGCAGACAAAAACGACGCTATGGTAAAAATCACATTACCCGAAAACAACAAGACGATTATCGCTAGCAAATATCAACTTTATTTGCCTACCGAAACGCAATTGATAGCCGAATTAAAAAAGAAGATGTACGGCTTAGGCTAGTAAGTAACCCCAAAAAAAGCAGTTTCCCACCACACGGGACACTGCTTTTTTTATCCCATTTCCATAAAAAAACGTTTTGTAGCGAAAAGGCGGGAGATAGAGTTGCGTAAATGCGAAAAATACCCTATTTTTGCGCTGTTCTTTTTTTAAAGCCTAAAAATCATGCAAATAAAAGTAAAAACAGACCAAAAAATGAAAATATTTACCTTAAATGGCATCACTTTCCGTATGCTGCCTGTACAAGGCACAGCATATACTAAAACACTGTTTAATATGCAAGGCAGCGAAGGCGGCTTAAACCTTACCGATTTTTATATGGGTGAATACCTCGTTACGCAAGCACTTTACCGTGCTGTAATGGCGTGTTATGCAGCAACATACTTAGAAAAACACAACCTAAGCCCAAACCCTTCGTATTTTGCAGGCGATAATCTGCCTGTAGAGCAGGTTTCGTGGAACGATACGGTTCATTTTCTAAAAACCCTAAATGAACTAACCGCCGATGACCGCAAAGCACAAAAGGTAGGCGAGTTTGCACTACCTTCCGAAGCACAATGGGAATACGCAGCACGAGGCGGCATACAGCATACCGATAACTACGAATATGCAGGCTGCCGCAGAGCAGACCTGCACAATTACGCTTGGTACGATGAGAATAGTGGCGAAGAAACAAAGCCCGTAGGCTTCAAATTGCCTAATCAACTTGGCTTATACGATATGAGCGGGAATGTTTGGGAATGGTGCTATGATTGGCACGATTCTGGCTTTTATAAAACGGCTGAAGCAAAGCAACAAAACCCGCGCAATGACCATAAAGGCGAGTACCGCGTGCTGCGCGGCGGCAGGTG
>JBEEMU010000023.1:0-3602 GCA_041192485.1 Bacteroidota bacterium
CATCGCCTACGCTTAGAGCAACGCTGGATAGGCTCGCATCAAGGCACCGATAACATCACGACGTGGGCATACAATAACCGTTTCCGCTATCAAATCCGCGCCGACGTGCCTTTACAAGCAAAAAAATTAGGCGACAAACAATTTTATGCCGCCGCTTTTGAGGAAGTTATGCTCAACTGGGGCCCAAGTCTGAAAACAAATATTTTTGACCAAAACCGCGTCGGCTTATTAATAGGCTACCGCTTTTCGCCGCAGGTGAAATTGGAGGCAGGTTATTTCAACCTAATTGCACAGCAAGGCGGTTATGTCAATAATCATGTTGTCATTCAAAATAACGAAGGCATCTTAGTCAATTTATTATTTAATATAGACTTGCGCCATAAAGAAGCCGCTCCTGCGGAAATAAAAAAATAAACACACTTATCCTTAGCCCAAAACGCCCTATTTAAGCGTCCTTGGCAAAATAAACGCTATTATAAACCCCTCAGAACCTTGTATTTTACAGGTGTTTAAAATAGTAATTATTTATACTCTACGACTTAACAGGGTTCAATGTAGTGAGTCTTTATGTACTACTACTTAAAAGTTGGGCATCGTTTAAACTAAAAAAAAGAAATGAAAAAAGTTTTCAAAAACCTATTCCCTACAAGCCTATTATTGGCTTTAATCCTTTGGACGATGCCATTCGGTTTCGCACAAAACACAGCGGCTCCTGCTGCAAAAGCGGCTCCGACCGAACAAGTTTCGGCGGATAGCCTTAAAAAAACAACTGATGCTGCCACAACGACGGCGGTCACTTCCGCGCCTATTGCCGAAGTAGCGCAAACACCGCCAGCAGAAGACAAAGGCGGATTATTTGGCTTAGGTATGGCAATGTCTATCTTATTGGTACTTTGCCTATTATTGGTTTGCGGCTTCGAGTTTGTGAATGGTTTTCACGATACTGCAAATGCGGTAGCTACTGTCATTTATACCAATACCTTAAAACCGCAAACCGCTGTTATTTGGTCAGGTTTGCTCAACTTTTTAGGCGTAAGCACCAGTGTTTACTTTTTTGGGGGGAAAGTTGCCGCCAATATCATCAACCTATTGCCTATCGAGGTTTTAACGCAACAAACAGTTGCCCAATGTTTAGCCATGATTTTTGCCTTGCTATTTAGCGCAATTATCTGGAATGTTGGTACTTGGTATTTTGGTATTCCTGCATCATCGTCCCACACGCTTATCGGCTCTATTTTAGGCGTAGGCTTAGGCTTTAGTTATGCAGTTGGCAAAGACAGCGTAAACTGGGATAAAGCCTATGAAATGGGACAATCACTCCTTATTTCGCCCTTAGCGGGCTTTTTAGCGACTATTTTATTAATGCTTTTATTGCGTTGGCTTGTGCGCACGCCGAAACAAAAACGCAAGGAGCAAGAAGCAAAGATACAAGAAGCTATTGCTCGTGGTGAAATGACTGAAGAAGAAGCAAAAGAAAACGAATGGGCAAATGAAGCGTCTATCTTCAAAGGACCGAAAGACGGCAAAGAACCCCCTGCTTGGATTCGCTATGTATTAATGTTTACCTGTTCGATGGTATCATTCTTTCACGGCTTGAATGATGGTCAAAAAGGAGTTGGTTTGATGATGTTGATACTTATCGGTATTGCGCCATCTTATTTTGCCATCAAATCAGATGCAAGCATGGCAGAGTTGAGCAAACACTTGGCAACCACAAATGCCATTATTGCTAAAATAGACACGAATAAAGTAGCTTCCGACCAGCGCACAAAATACACGAAGCTTTTAACAAGCCTTAATGCCACGTTTGCTGCCAATCAAAATAGCAGCCAGATAGCTCCTGAAAAACGTTTTGAGTTGCGCAAAGATATTATCTTATTGGAAAAAGCGATGAAAAAACTCCCTAAAGCTGAAGACTTAGGTATTAGCAAAGAAGAGCGCGAAAAAGTGGAGAAAGAGTCTAAAAAACTACGCAGTTTAACGGATTCGGCTCCTTGGTGGGTATTAGGGCTTATTTCTGTTTCATTAGGTTTAGGTACGATGATTGGTTGGCGACGTATTGTGGTGACAATCGGAGAGAAAATTGGCAAAAACCACTTATCGTATGCTCAAGGTGCGGCTGCGGAAATGGTTGCAGCAACGACAATTGGCATTGCTTCTTACTGGGGTTTACCTGTAAGCACCACACACGTTCTATCATCGGGTGTGATGGGTTCCTTTGTGGCACAACGCGGCGTTCGCAACCTCAATAGAGGCACATTAACTAATATTCTTTTAGCTTGGGTGCTCACATTGCCCGTAACTATTACCTTAGCGGCAGGTTTATACTTGCTATTCCGCGCTGTATTGTAAGTTTTAAACCATCGAATAATTTAAAAATACATTTATTCTCATGTTTTCCATCGCTGATTTGGTGCTGTTGTATAAAAATTATGCGGCTACACAATGCTTTACCGAGCAGCCACAGAGCTTATACGACCCAGTAAACTATATTTTGTCTATCGGCGGAAAGCAACTGCGGCCAGCTTTAGTCTTGATGGCGCATAATCTTTTTGATGAAAAGGTGAAACAATCGCTACCTGCAAGCCATGCAGTAGAGATTTTTCACAATTTCACGCTCCTACACGACGATATTATGGACGGTTCGAGTGTTCGACGCGGCAAGCCGACCGTACACGTCAAATACAATACCAGTACAGCTATTTTATCGGGCGACGTGATGATGATACAGTCCTATCGCTTTTTGGCGCAAGCCACAACGAATAATGCCACATTCAAGGCTATCTTTGCTGTTTTTACAAAAACAGCCATTGAAATTTGCGAAGGGCAGCAATACGATATAGATTTCGAAACGCGCTCCGATGTCACAATCCCGAATTATTTGCAGATGATTGAGCTGAAAACGGCCGTTTTATTGGGCGCAGCCCTGCAAATAGGCGCAATTATCGGTGGCGCAAACCAACAAGATGCGGGAAATATCTATGAATTTGGGCGTAATTTAGGCATCGCATTCCAAATTCAAGACGATATTTTAGACACCTTTGGCGACCAAGCTACCTTTGGAAAACGCATCGGCGGCGATATTTTGAATAATAAAAAAACAATTCTTTTGCTTACCGCTCAAAAATTGGCCGATAGCGAGCAAAAAACAGCCTTGCAACGTTGGTTAGACTTCACACCAAAAAGCAGCGAAGACGAAGCCCAAAAAATAGAAGCAGTCACGCATATTTTTAGCCAATTAAATATCCGAGAACTCGTAGAGTTGCGTAGGAACGAGTTTTATACCATTGGTTTAAACGCCTTGAACGCTATCAATGTAAGCCATGAAAAAAAATATATTTTACGCGATTTCGCCGAAAACCTGATGGCAAGAAAAACATAATTACCTAATAACCAATTGTTTAGTTATAATGAAAAGAAAAAGAAATTGCGGTTTTTTCTTTTTTTAAAAATAAATCATAAAAAAACTTTACAATACCGAAAATAGTCGTACCTTTGCACCGCAATTGACACATGATAGGCTGCGCAAGCAACTTTTCTATTACTCAATGCCACTGCAAAGTATAAGTGATCGCGTAGCTCAGCTGGTAGAGCATTTGACT
>JBEEMU010000024.1:0-5549 GCA_041192485.1 Bacteroidota bacterium
CGATTTCAATATCAAACGGGTCAATACTCAAAAGGTCGGCTTTTGTGCCTTTTGCGGTTTTCACAGCCGCCAAAATGCGCAAGGTTTCTATAAGCGCAAGTTTCATCTTGCCCGTACATTCCTCCTTGCCTATGCCGAACGATACAGGCTTTCTGCCCCGTCCGTAGTTTGGCGTTACGTCTTGTTTTTTGTTGTATTCTATCATAGATATACCCTCTATCGTATATCCGAATAGCACGACACGAATGACACCGTAGTCATATTCTTGTCCATTGATTAGCGCAGTTTGCGGCATCTTTTTTGGGTCTAAAAGGTTAAATGATAGCGGTTAGTCCGATGTTTACAACGATTTGTTCGGGGTAGCCTTTCGGCTGTATGGTCACATTGACGGTCAAAACCGAGTTTGCCAAAATGTTTTGCGCAGGGTCAATATAAATCGCAAAATTGCTAATCTCCCCGTCCGCCTGCATTTGTCGCAGCGGCTTCGCAGCCGTACTCTCAAAATGGGAGATAACTTCGGGGGCAAGATTGCCATTGGTATTGATGTCCAACGGGCGGTTGAGTTTCGGCACAAATGCCGCATAAATCAAACGCTCCGCTTTGTTCACTACACGGTTATTCGGTACACAATAGTAGTCGCTACTGCGGCTAACGCAAGCACCCGCACCATTCCAATAATGCCCTGCTACGCCTGTATGATTGACCATAAAAATATAGCCTTTATCAATAAGCGTATCCAAGTCTATTTTTGAATAGGCTTTATTGAGTAATCCGCTACTCAAACCAATTTTGGTGAAACGGCTACTCGTGGCGATGCCTTTAAAACCCTCTGCCCAGTCCGTCCGCTCGTGTACGGCGGCTGCCGAGTAGTCACCGAGCAGCGTACCCATTGCCGCGTGTTTAGCATAAATAGGCAAAACTGCCGCAATATCAGGGTCTTGTGCCAACACCACAGATACGTTTGGCGCAGCGAGCGTCAAATTCCGCAAATCCAATACATTTGCCGCCAAACCTGTAAAACTACGTCCCTCTATAAAAACATGAATAGGGCGATGGTTGTCGCGTTCATCAACTACAAGTTGTTGTGCGTTTTGTATCGCTGTCCCAACATCAATATCTAAGCCATTCGTAATGTTAGGATTGTAGAAACTTGCTGGATTCATGCAAACGCCAAGCATTTGTATTTTACCGTCAGCTTCAGCCAAAAGTGTTTTTGTGTATGTATTTGCAGGCGCAAGCATCGCAGTCATGGTCAGTCCCTGCGCCACTAAGCGCAGCCACAAAACCCCATTCGGGTTGCGGCGAAAAAACTCGCTAATATGGTAGTTGCACAATACACTTTGTGCCGTATCATAAGCCTTAGTGATACCCATCGTTTCGGCTTGCGCCAAACTGATAATGCGTTTACTCACATTCAAAGCCATTCCAGTAGGCGCGGTTGCGCCAGCGTTCATGACCAAGCCTGTTACACCGTCCACAGACGGCTCTGAACGCCCAAGTCCGCCCGTAGTGCGGACAAATGTTACTGTTGATTGTGGCATGATTGAAAAAATAAAAAGATAAAATTTAAGTTGTTACGTATCTGCTACGCGCGTTTGACCTCTAAGCACTCACGTTTAAGTTTCGCACCTGCGGCATAGTTCAAACCGTCTGCCTGTGTTTTAAAACACTCACCGTCTTCGGTTACGAATACACTTTGCAAGTTTTTGTTCGCCTTCAGCGAAGCCTCGCCTGCTTTTTTCAAGTCATCGGCTGTTTTTGCTTTCGGTTTATTGCCTGCCAATTTCTTAATAGCTGCCAAAATTTCGGCTTCGCCTGCCTTGTCTTTATTCAATCCGAGCGCAGCCGCAATGTTTTCTGATTCTATTTGCATGGTATTTTTGTACAAAAAGTATGGAAAAAGCAACGACAATACGTATCACGGCGTATTGCCGCCACTTTTTGAGTCATGCTCCTACGAGCGGTTTTAGGTGTGCTAAATGCCCCTTATGGTATCGTTGTCGTTATTACCGAACAGCGACCTACCCCTAAATAGTGATTGTGAAAGAAGGGAAAGCCCGATTCCCAGTACCGAATATAGTAGATTGCCTATATTGGGCAGCCAACTGGCTCGTTCCTGTGCATCTACTTCCGTAGTTACCTGTTCGTGGAAGTTCGCATCTACGGCTTTTTCAGCAGCATCGGAGGCAATCTTCGTCAGCACTTCGGCAGGTTGCAATTGCGCCCCGTAGTATCCAAAATGTGAATGTCAGCGAGCGACACACCATAAGAGGTAATAGTCAATTCCAATGCCGAATCAATTTGCGGCTTTACGTTGGTTTGCAAGTCGGTATAAAAACCTGTCTGCGGCGGCGGTGAGGGGTCGTTACAGCCCACAAACAGCATTACGGCAACCATAAAGGTTGTAAAAAAAATAGGCTTCATTGTGTAGTTGATATGAAAATGAAAATAAAAGAATTGACTATTTTTGAACAATTGCGCCCATGATTTTTTGGCGCAAGGCTTGCGCAGAGTAGCGTACTTTGGCATTAACCAAATCGCCCTCGTAACTCACTGGGCGCGGTTCTACGCCTACCTCTACCGTTCCTTTTGCTGCAAAAAACGTTTCGTTTTCCACATAAGCAAACGCACCGCGATACAAGTTGGCATTTGCCGAGCCGTGGGCTTGCTTGGTCAAAGCGGCATCATACAACGCGCCACCCGTGCGGCGGTGTATTTTAAAGCCCCAAACGTCCACGTATTCAGGCGTGTTTGATGCCCCGCTACTTTTCATCATTGCCGCAAACTGCATCGCCTCGTTTGTACCAATCAGTTCATAATACATATTAGGCGTAAGCCACAAGTGACGACCTTCGGCACTAATGTTCAAGTCATCAAACTTTTCAGCGAGCGATTTTACGTCTGTGTCCGTCAAGCCTTTATTACCTGCCGCGTTCACAGCGCCCGAAGTTTCCAAAACAGGCGTGTCGGTCGTGTTTGCGTTTGGCGCAATGCTGTAATAGCAGTAGTCCGCTACAGTGCGCATCAGTTTACCTGTGTGTTGTTTGAAAAACGATTGGGCTTTGGGGTATGCCAAAATCTTTTCCTCAAATGCAGGCGCAACGAATGGTTCTGTCGTCCAGTTATCCAACTGAAAACTCAAAAGCGTGTCGGTACGGAAGGTGGGCGCAAGCGGCAACTGTGCAGTGGTGATATTGCGAATCACATTCGGGTCAGCACCAATCTCTGCCAAGTGCAGAAAATTGTTGTTCACAAATGCAGACACATCTCTGCCGTGCATCAAAAACTCATCGTTGTACTCATGCAATTGTTCCAGCATGATATCCAAGTATTCCTCTCTTTCTAAAGGCATGGTTTTTTTAGTTTAAAAATGAAAAGTAGATTAAAAATGAAAAAATTGTCTATCCGTTAAGTCAATTTTTTTTTAGGTGTTTAAAAACGTCAAGCACTTCTTCCAATACTTCCGTATTGCGTTCAAGCGTTTTCTGCATTTCTAAGCGGTCGGTAGTTATATAATTTTCATAACGTTCCTCCGATTTTTGCATACGAATTTCTAAGGCATGAATTTGTGCTGTCTTTTCGGCATCGTTGCTATCCATTTTGTCCTTGTACAATTTAGCAAGGTAAGTGATAACACCTGCAAACGCCAATACAAAATACAGAGCCAAATCACGTTGCGCCAATTCTATTGGTATTTGCAGTACGAACATTTGCATAAATTTTAAAGGTAAAAAATAAGGTTTGTTTACCAGCCTTTGCCTTTTACATCGGCTTCGTATTCGGCTTTCATTTCAGCAAAACGCGCTGCCTCGTGCTTTTGGATACGCTCCAACTCGGTAGGCTTGTTTTTGAGCAAATAGCGATACTCGTTTTTCTCGCTCGCCCAGTACTCGGCTTCGTTTTGGCTGCGGCTACTGCCTGCGTTTGCGGCTGCCAACTCTTCGGCGAGCGTTTTGGTTTTGGCGGTTGGCTTAGTCGGTGTTGTACCGTCTATCACTTTGGACTTCACTTCCAAAAACGCTTTGAGTGCATCGTAATCAGCCGCTCCGAGCGTCTGCAAAGTAGGCTTTTCCGCATCTGTGTACTTATCAGCGTGTGCTGCCAAAAGCAGCGTAACGCGCTGCGCTGCAAGTTCGGTTTTAGTCGCATTGGCTTCCTTTACAATGTCTTCCAACAAGGCTAATACGTCCTCTTCGGTTGCGCCTTCGGCAAGTTTAAGAAATTTTAATACTTTTTTCATGGATTGGGTATGATTTAAATCGTGTAAAAATACTGTTTTAACGCCATCGGCAAGCGTCATACAACCCGTTTGGTCAAGGGCTTTCAGTTCGCCTGTGCTGTCATCTAAGGCATATAATACGACATCGGCATTAGTAGCATTCACATTCGCAGGAATATCTACGATAGAAATCTCTACTAACTGGCTTTTGGTAATCGTAGAACTACGCTGTCCAGGCTTCATAAATTCGGCACGGTCGTCCTGCTGCAACACTCTAAAACCAATACTAACGGCACTCATAAAACCGCCAGTGATTTTCGCATCAATTTTTTTACCAATAGGGTCGTCCAAGTCAAATTCTAATTCTGCCCACAATTCTGCGCCTATCAATTCTACTTTTGTAGACTTGCCTATCGGCAAATTTATGTCTTCGGGTTTCGCTGCTCTGCTCTCCCAGTCACTCATTCGCCGATGCCCAAGCAGCACAACAGGATTGCCTTTATAGGCTTTCAAATCCACCCCTTTTGATTGCACCCACGTCCCGTAGGTGTTTAGCGATTCGTCACTAATTTTAAAACGATGTGTTGCCATTTTTAAATGATACGTTTGATTATGCCTTTCGGCTGTTTGATAATGCAAAGATACGGCACGTTTTTCTAACAAAAACAAGCACTTTTCTACAATACAATTAAACCAGCACACAACGTAGTTTTAATTGTATTGTAGAAAACCATTTTAAAAAACAACGATTTTTCGCTGCACCTTTGCACTATAAATCAACTTTGTTGATTTATGACGACCGCATTTATAACCTAAAAAAACGTAAAATGGCGAAGACCAAAGACGAATTAAACCGTATCCGAGAGCGGTGGGGCGAACGCTTTATTCGGGGCGATTACACGCAAGCCGAAATATCCGAACTCACGGGTATTTCGCAAAAAACCATATCCGTATGGGCGCGTACCGACCAATGGCAGGAGCGAAAAAACAACCGCGTAGGCACGATGCAACTCATAGGCGAGCAAGCCTCTGCCGAAATGGAGGAACTCAACCGTGCCATACAAGCCCGTCCCGAGGGCTTGCGCTATGCCACCTCAGAGGAGTGTAATATCAAACTCAAAAACCTAAAAGTCATTCAATTGGCTTTTGCAGGCGTTACCTTTCCTGATATTATTGATGTCTGCGAAAAAATCATAAAGTTCACAGGCAAAAACCACCCCGAATTTCGCGAAACCATGCTTTCTATTTTGGATAAATTCCAACAAGAAGAGCAAAACCGTTATAAATAAACCATGACCGAAAGCCAACGCAAAAAAGCCTTCCTTGCCGC
>JBEEMU010000025.1:0-4412 GCA_041192485.1 Bacteroidota bacterium
GAAAGCGGAAACATATTACCAATATTTATACGATATTCCTGTGGATAAAAATGGTTTATCGTCGTTTTCACTATTCAATACGGGCAGTGGATTTTCGCGTTTCTTCCCGAATACGCTTGAAAATAAAGGCACAGGCGAGAATTATGGCGTAGAGCTTACCTTAGAAAAAGGCTTTGCAAACCATTATTACTATATGCTAACTGGCTCGCTTTTTGATGCAACCTATAAAGGCTCGAATGGCGCAAAACACAACACCGATTTCAACGGTAAATATGCCATGAACGGGCTTTTTGCGTATGAATTTGTTATTAATAAAAAACAAACCCTTAATGTAGGAACAAAAATCACGTTTGCAGGCGGCCGTTGGTACGGAAATATCGATACTACGGCTTCTATGGCAGCAAAAGAGGTGGTTTATAAAGACGATTCGCAATTTAATACTTATCAGTTTAAGCCCTATTTCCGCACCGATTTGAAAATAAATTATAAAATAAATGCATCGAAAATCACCCACGAAATAGGCATCGACCTGGTAAACTTATTTGATACGCAAAACACGCTTCGCTACTCTTGGGTTCCATTAGCTGCCGATATTACAAAAGGGACAGCGCGGGAAGAGTATCAACTGGGGCGTTTGCCGCTTTTTTATTATAAAATCGATTTCTAAAACATGCTAAATGATTTTTTAAAGGCTTCGAATGCTATTGCGTTTGACAAAAAACATCGCCAAACGCTGCGCTTTAATATTGCGCAATATGAAAATAAATTTGCGGCGATGCAAAGCCAGTTTACCGATGTGGAGAAAGCGCGGCACATTGCCAAAAACCTAAAATGGGACGCTATTGAGCAATTAGACCGCTATTTATTAGATTTTGAACGAAATTTCAAACAACGTGGCGGACAGGTTTTGTGGGCAGTAGATGCCGAAGAAGCCTGCAAATTCGTGCAGCAAATTGCGGCCTATTATAATGTGGAGCGCGTGGTAAAATCAAAATCGATGGTGACGGAAGAAATTAATTTGAATTCCGCCTTAGAGCGCAGCGGCATTACCGTTTTAGAAACCGATTTGGGTGAATATATTGCCCAATTAAATGGCGAAGCACCCTACCATGTTACAGCTCCTATTTTACAAAAATCGAAAGAAGACGTAGCCAAAACTTTGCATAAAACGCTCGGAACGCCTTTGCAGGCAACGCCGCAAGAAATGACGAACGCCGTGCGAGTGCATCATCGCTACGAATATTTAGAAGCAGATATGGGTATTACGGGAGCTAATTTCTTGTTGGCGGATACGGGTAGCGTCGTTGTCACCGAAAACGAAGGGAATGCCAGACTGTGTACCGCATTCCCGCGTATTCACGTTGCTATTGCAGGCATCGAAAAAGTGTTGCCTTCGGCAAAACAATTGCAACTTTTTTTGCCCCTATTAGCAACACATAGCACGGGGCAGCGAATCAGCGTTTATAATACTTTATATAATGGGCCGCGGCTGCCCTCCGAAATAGACGGGCCAGAGGCGATGTTTGTTATTTTATTAGACAATGGCCGTAGCAAACTTTTAGCCGATACGAAAGCGCGAGAGGCACTGTATTGTATCCGCTGTGGGGCGTGTCAAAATATGTGTCCGGTGTATCGCACGGTAGGCGGACATACTTTCGGCAACACTTATGCGGGGCCTATCGGCGCAGCAATTGCCCCGCATTTAGAGGGCATGAAACAACAGGGGCATTTAGCCGATGCGTCGTCGCTTTGTGGGCGTTGCAACGAGGTTTGCCCAGTCGCGATAGATTTGCATGGCGTTATTTTGCATAATAGACAGCAAGTGACCGATGAAAACTTGCGCCCTGCTGCCGAAACGCAATTTTGGAAATACTGGCAAGATGCCATGCTTCGCCGATGGCTAATGAACCTTGCGCCTGCACCCATAAAAGATTGGGGCTTCAACCGTTTTTTTGCCGAAAGCTGGGGCAAAAGCCATGAAATGCCCGAATTTCCAAAACAAACATTTAGCGAATTGTGGAAACAAAACCATTGAAAAATCTTTTCCTAAAAAATCATGAAACTAAAAAACACGTTTTTCGCAGCTTCCATTTTCAGTGGAGCCTTGCTACTTGGCTGTAAAACACAGCCGCAAAATTCAACCGTTTCGAATACTTATATCGGCTATTTGATTCGCTATTCGGAAGACGGGCAGTCGCTCCGCTCCGATGCAACTTTCAAACGCGGCGATTCGCTGCAAGTCGCAAAACCGGTGGCCATACTTGGTAATGTTTCGCTAAACGGGCAACCTTTAAATAAGGTAAGCTCGGAATTGGGCGAATATTATACGATTACAGGCACGAAGGAACACCCCGACAGCAATTATACGTTTTCGTATAACGACCCGTATCTTGCAAAAATAACCAAGCACACAGTTTTCTTTCCGAAAGCAACCGACGTGCATTTTGAAGGAAATGCTTTGAGCATGAAAAACGGCGGCACCTTGATTTGGAACGGTGCGCCCTTGCGCAACCGCGAGGAGATTATGGTTCAACTGGAAGACAGCAAAAAAACGTTGCGCGAAATTCGCATCGTTGGCCCTACACAGAAAGCATCTTTTGCATTATCGGCGGCGCAACTAGATGGCTTAACGGCAGGCGAAGCTACGATTAATTGTATGCGAACCGCAATTTTGCCGCTGCCCGAATCGCAACACACGAAAGGCAGCGTCACAACCGAGTATTATGCGAAAGAAACAAAAGTGAAAATGGCAAATTAAGAAACTTAAATTTAAAAAAACAACATGGTCTTGCTCACTTTTGATGTAGAAGAATTTGATATTGCAGAAGAATACGGCCAGACGGTTGATATTGCGACTAAAATTCGAGTATCAACGGAAGGGCTGCTAAAAATAGTAGCTTTATTAGATACTTATGCTATAAAAGCTACTTTTTTTTGTACCGCTTTTTTTGCCGAAAGGCAACCCGAACTCGCTCGCCGCCTCGCCGAACAGCACGAGTTAGCGTCGCATGGCTATTATCATTCCGATTTTAAAATCGAGCATTTGCGCGAGTCGCGCGAAGCCTTAGAACGGATTGGCGGAAAGCCCGTATTAGGCTATCGAATGGCGCGTTTAGCTCCGTTAGATGCGAATTTGGTGGCCGAAGCAGGCTATTTATACGATAGCTCGATGAACCCTACTTGGTTGCCCGGCAGGTATAATAATTTGAACCGACCACGCACACTGCATCGAGTGGCGAATGATAAATTGTGGCTTTTGCCAACCTCCGTCACGCCTTTACTCCGTTTCCCGTTGTTTTGGCTGACGCTGAAAAACCTGCCTCTAACGCTCGTTTCATGGCTTTCGTGGCGCACGTTGCAGCACGATGGCTATTTGTTGTTGTATTATCACCCGTGGGAATATTGTGACCTTTCGGCATGGAAATTGCCGTATTATACGCGCAGCACCGACGGCGACGCTTTATTGCTGAAAATGGAAAATTATATCCGCTTTTTTAAAAAACGAAATGTTGAATTTGGCACTATTCGCGACTTTTTAGATACTATTCCTATTCGGGCGAAAGATTAAAACATATAAACAAGTATTTTTTTAACCACATAGGACATGGCACGTTCACGTCAATAAACACGTCAATACAATGCAATTTTGGATTGTATTGTATTTTATTTTTATAAACTTTTTATGTCAAAATTTTTCAAATCAAACAAAACAAAAGCCATCCCGCTCTCTAATAAAATATATATGGCCGAGTGGATGCTCCAAAGACCTTACGAAAAATCGTCTGCTTATGATGAGTGCTATGTTCATGTTTGCAATCAAATATTGCCTATTGCGCGTAACCTAATAGATATGGGGGCATACAGAATGAGTGAAACCAGTATAGAAACAAGCAAATCGCTTACTTTTGTATTGGCTTCATACCTCGAAGATTTTGTGAGTGAAATAGGGCTGTGGAAGGCTTTTACCGATGAAAACAAGCAGCTTTATGGGCTTGTGTTGCCGCTAATTCCTCTTCGGAAAGACTATGATGAAGACGACGTGAATGTGGAGGATATTCAATATATTTTGTGGCAATTTTTTATTCGCGCCACCGATGATAGTTTGATAGTTGACCCGAAAGATGTTAATTTGGCTATTTTTGCGCAGCAGATTCATCAAATTTTCATCGCTGCCATCGATAATGGGAAAGTTTACCAGACTGATTTTTACAAAACCTTTTTTCGTATCGATGACAAGGTTTCTCTTATCAATATCAAAAATCAGTTGTATTGGATAGCCATGAACAGCTTTTTATTTACACAAGATTTCTCTCTATTATACAAGAAAAAGAAGGAAGAGTTGGAGAAAAAAGCCTTGGCAAAAACAGGCATTCAAATTCCCCTCCACCTATTAATTTATGCAGAATTAAATC
>JBEEMU010000026.1:0-2611 GCA_041192485.1 Bacteroidota bacterium
TTTCTATCTGGCGTTTTGTCGCCTGCATTTCGCGCACTTGCTTTTTCATATAACTGTCCACTATGCTTGGTTGGGTAAACTGCATATAAGGCGGCAGTTCTGGGTTTTGCATCGTCAATTGCATCGCGCAAGTTTGTTTTTCTTGTTCGAGCTGTTTTATCTGCCCTTTCAACACGTTATTATAGGCGACCAATTTTGTATCGGCAAGTTCGTCGAGTTTATCGAGGCTTATTTGCTCGTATTCCAACTGCAAGCGCAGCAATCCAGGCAAATCGTTGGCTTCATAAGCCCCTGTAATGCGCTGCATCACTTCGGTTTTGCGCAGCCTTTCTGTTTCCTCGGGTTCGGTGTCGGGGTGAAACTCTTTGGCGAGTTTCATATATATTTCGCGCACCGATTTGGTTTCAATGGCTTTTTGCACCGCCATTTCTTCGGCTTTTTTCTGCTGTTTTGCCGTTTTCTTTCGGTTTGCCTTGCGTTCTGCTTCTGCTTCGGTCAGCTCCTTGAGTTTTTCTTGTGCCGTAGCGATGTGTTCAAAAATATTTTCTTCCGAAACCTCGCCCTCTACTTCAATGCCCATACTTTCAAGCATCTCTTTGAGGTTTTGTTTCTGGGCGGCTTCGGCATCGGCTGCTTCGGTTTCGTAATCGACGGCCGCACACTCGTCATACATCGGAATCAAGTCGTTATAATTAAACACATTGATAAGTTCGTAGCCTTCTTGTACAATTGTTTGGGTGATAGTTTGCACCAAATCGAGGCTTAGGGCTGGGTTGTCGCGCCAGCGAAACAATAAGCGCAGCCAGTTCGCTCGCATATCAGCCAATGCCTGCTCTGCGGGAATCAACAGTTCGCCTTTTTTCTTAGCAAAATAACTAATCGTTTCTTGCGCTAATACAAGTTCTGCTTTGAGTTTATCAATTTTTTTAAGATGCGTATAAAACGCCTTCTGCGCCTTCGTTTGCTCGGCCGCACTTTTAGTGGTGGTAATTACGAAATTTTCTGCCATTTCTGCGGAATCTTTTGATTTTTTAATGATAATTAATTTATTTTATTTTACGCTTTCGCAAAATGCCAAAAACGCTTGAAATGTTCCTAAATGCGTAGGTTGTGTGGCAATGCGTTGCTGCAAATTAGATAAAAAAGCATCGTTTTTGTGATTAAAAGCGGTTTTGCTTTGCTGTAAGATAGGTTGCCCCATATTACTCACTTTATAATAATTATTTTGTGTAATATCTTCTATATCAATCATCAAGCTTTATTCCTCTTGGTTTCAACAAATTTTACAGTGCGCCGCCCGTAATCATTTCGTTGATAACTACGGTAGCAAAACTCGCCAATTGGCCTGGGTGCAGATTGACCTCGCGGGAGCCGCCCAAACTCGTGCTGAGTGAATAGGATTGGTTCAAGGAGGTTTGTACATCAACGACGAAGGCTTGCCCTGCCCATTGTCCGTTCGGAAATAAAACGGTAACGGTCGTTTGCCAACGCGAGCCTGCCATCTCTTTTTTGACCGAATAGGTGCCGACCAAAACGCCGCCTTGAATGATTTGATTGCCTTTTACTTGCGGCATACCGCTACGGTCGCGCTGCGCCATCGGCGATGAATTTGTGGTAATTACGTTTGTCGCAGTGCCGCCGCCGCCAGCGATATTGATGCGTGCGCCGCCGATGCCGACACTGATGCCGGGGTCTTGCTGCACAACTACCGTAGTAGAGGGCTGCTGCACGATGATGGGCGCAGGGTCGCGATAGGTTGCAAAAGGGCGTTGTCCGCCATATTTTACAAAAAACATTTTTGCGGCTTCGCTGTCGATAGAATCGCCTTTAATCAAGCCGTTTTTACCGATAAATTTGACCAAATCTTTGACAGGCGAAAACGACGATAGGAGGTCGTGCTCCAATTTATCTTTGGTGTCAAGGAAAATAATTTCCCACCAAAATCCGTAACCTTGTTGTCCATTTGACGTAATGCCCGTAGCCACACGACAGTGTTTGGCAAAAAGCAGCTCTTTGCCTTTAAGGTTGAAAAAAGAAACGCTTTCGGTGAACAAAAACTTATCGACGGTTTCTATTTTTGCGACAGGAACGCCGTCAATCGTCATCATATCTTTTTTATACTCAACTTTTTGCTGCGCAAACGCCGCCGCCGTTATCGCAAAAGCGAGTGCAAGGGTTGTGATAATTTTTTGCATAATCTTTAATTAATTTAAACGGATATTTATCTTATTTTTAGTTGCTTCTGCTATTAAATTGTAGGCTTGCGCCAAATGCGAATCGCCTGTTTTGGGTTCTAAATGATTGTGGTCTAAATCAATTACGCAGTAAATTTCGCTAAACGGAACGTAATCAATTGGGGTATCTGCATCGTCATCTATACGTTCTTTAAGTGCGGCATTTTGGTTTGCAACTAAGTTCAAAGTTTCTGCCACTATTCGGTTTGCTTGTGTTTTATTACCAATATCACGATTGTTTTTTAATTCATATAAAATATTATTTGGATTCAAATTGCAATGCTTAATTTTATCTTGTAAATAATGAAAATTACTGTTTTCGTCTTCCATAAGTATAAACAAGCCAATTTTAAAAGGCTTTTTGCCCGTTGGTGCTG
>JBEEMU010000027.1:0-4749 GCA_041192485.1 Bacteroidota bacterium
TGATAACTAAAAATTCATTTTTTTATTGTATCTTTGCGTTTTAATTTTCAAACAATAAATGTTATAAAAAATGGCGAAGAAACAATCCAAAATACCGCCAACACCAAAGCAATTAGTACGTTTTGACTGGTTTATAAAAAATTTGCTGCGCGATAAAGCAGATTTTGAGATTTTAGAGGGCTTTTTATGCGAATTACTAAAAGACGAGATTAAAATCCTGAAAGTTTTAGAAATCGTAGAAAGTGAGGGCAATAAGAAAAACAAATTAGACAAATTTAACCGAGTTGATGTTTTAGTAAAAACATCAACCGATGAACGTATTATTATAGAAGTGCAAAACACGAAAGAATTAGACTATTTGCAACGGATTTTATATGGTACATCAAAAGTAGTAACAGAAAATATCATAGAAAAGCAAGCCTATAAAGAGATAAAGCGTGTGATTTCTGTAAGTGTTGTTTATTTTGAACTTGGGCAGGGAACTGATTATATTTATCGCGGCAGCCTTGATTTTTTTGGTATTCACGATAATGATAAATTAGAATTATCGCAACAACAAATTGATTTTTTCAATAATAAAATAACGAAAGTTGATGAAATTTTCCCACGTTATTTTTTAATCCGAGCCGAAGAATTTAATGGTGACATTAAAGACGGATTAGATGAATGGGTGTATTTCTTCAAAAATGCGCAAATACAAGGTAAAGTGAAGGCCAAAGGCTTGGATAAAGCAAAAAAACGATTAGATGTTGCTAATTTGTCCGTGCCAGACCGCAGAGATTATGATGCGTATTTGGAGAGCTTGCACGATGAGGCGAGTTATCAAGCGCAGTTAGATTTTGAAGCAAATAAAAAAACATTAGAAGCGGTTGAAGAAATTGCAATAAATTTAATTAAATTAGGTGTTTCCGATGTTATTATACTACAATCTACAAATTTGTCAATAGAACGGATAAAAGAAATAAAACTAAATACCGCGGGCTATCCTGCGGAATAAATGTTGAAAATAAGGGTTCGGGTTTCAACCCAAACGCCTAAGTTATCGTGCCAGTTCGTCTGCCTGTTTGCGCAGTTTTGCGGCATCGTCGGGTAGCCCGCCTGCTTCTAAGGCGGCGGCATCGCTACGGAGTGCGCGTATTTTTTCGGCGTTGCGATTATCGGGCGCGGGTTGTGGCGCAGGTTTTATAATCGGGTCGGCAGGCGGTGTTGTAGGTGCTGCTTGCGCAGGAACGAAATAAAAATCGCGCCGCACCGAGCCGCTTAGCCAAGGGCGTTGCTTATTATTCGTTTTGTCTATTACGGCAGCCGTAATATCTTTATAGACGCTGCTGACCTCTTTCGGCGATTTGATGAGCGCAGCGAAAGCGGTAGAAAACGGGCTATTCGCCGTATTATCGCCATCTTCGGCGGTTTGCCCTTGCGCGGTGGAAAAGCCGACAAAAATTTCGGAATTTGTGGCAACGGTCGTCATGCCGCGTGCGCCTACACCGCGTTTGCCGCCTAAGTTTGGGCTATTGCGACACGCATCTAAAAACACCATATTCATGCGATTGTGGGCGTTTTCTAAATTGGCAACCAGGTCTTGCAGTTTCAGGGCGTTGTCAGTGATGCTTAGGTCGGCATTGCTGCCGCCAAGATTCACATCGGTAGGCAGCAAGTAATTGGTACCACCGATTTCTAAACCATGCCCTGCATAGTAAAACAAGCCGACCGAACTCGGGTTACTTGTTAATAATTCCACAAATTTGTGGACGGCAGCGAGCATGGTGGCGCGGTCAGCATTTTTGACTTTCGTCACTTCAAACCGCACGTCTTTGAGTGCTTGGCTGACCAAATCGGCATCGTTTGCAGGGTTTTTGAGCGGACTTGCAGGGTAGGAAGCATTGCCAATCACAAGCGCGAAGCGTTTTTCGTTCGGGTCGATGCTGTTCGGCGTTAATACGTCCGTTACTGGCGGTTCTGGCGGCGGCGTGTTTTTGCTACCGCAAGCCGCAAAAAGCAGTACGAAAAAAAGAAGGCTAAAATATTTCATATTTTGATAGGATAATGATAGATTTTAAAAAAAATAATTATTTGCAAACACCTTCCACGTCAAAGTCGCATAGCGACGACCGATATTGTAGCCAATGGTTTTAACCATTGGAACGCGGTGCGATATATAGCCAATGGTTTTAACCATTGGAACGTAAAAAAAATTAATTATGTGTAAATTCCACAATAATAGGCACGATAAAGCCGTTGTCTAATTCGGCTTTAAAGTTGATATTATTCGGATTGTACTGAATGTGATTGCCCTGAATGAGTTTGTCGCCGAGCGCGGCGTAGAGCATTTCAAAAAAACTGCCTTTTGAGCCTTGCATCGCGCTTTGAATTTGATTTATATCCAATTCCTCTTTGGCGTATAAAATGCACAATACATCGGTTCCTTTTTGGTTATCTAACTGAATATAATGGTCTTCGTCGGGCAATGCTACGGTGTTTTTGCTGTAATTCAAAGCAGCCGAAATATTGCTTGCATAAGGGAAAAGTTGCGAAAAGCGGCGCGTATTATCCAACGAAAACGCATACACAAAAGCGGGTTCGTTATTATTCAAATAAATGCGAAAGCGCGTACCACTTGAGTAGGCTTGCGCGGTTTTGTAAGCAAAATAGCCGCTTGTGTTGGTTGGCATAAGCGGATTATTGGGTTTTGGCGCAGGCGGTTTTGGCTTATCGTTATTAGCAGGCACCACGTCCATACCGCCTACGGTTTGCGCCGTCATCGCAATTTCGCTGCCACTATCTAATACGAGTTGCAAACTGCCCGATAGGTGTTCTTTTTGTGCAACAGGCGCAGGCTGCGGCTCGGGTTCGGGCGCAGGCTTAACGGGTTCGGGCTTGACAGGTTCGGGTGCAATAGGCTCGGGTTTTGGCGGTTCGGGTCGGCGGATATTCACGACCATTTCGCAAGCCTCGTGGGTGTAATGCAGAAAATCGGCATATTTTACCCACACAAAACCGTTGTTTCCCCAGCCCGTTCCCCAACTATTGATAATTTGGAACGCGCCACCTGCTTTGTTATTATCGTAACCAATCACGCACAAGGCATGGCCGCCTAATACTTCTTGGTCGCCCGTTACTTCCCAAACCTCGCTACGGCATCTGCCAAAAGAGCGTATTACCGACATACCAATCACTACAGGATTGCCTTCGGAAAGCGATTTCTGTATTTTCTTGATTTGCATGGCTTCGGGGTCTGATTTATCCAAAATACGGGTAAACGACTGAATGCGAAACGGGTTTGCTTTTGCTACAATGTCATTAGACAGTTCGCCTGCATAACATTCGTCTTTAAAATAGCGGGTAGGCATTGCACCGTATTTGCGCATAATTTCTAAGGCAATAGGAATATTACTGCCCAAGGAGCAGTCCATATCTACATTTTCCATAACCATAGACGCAGCACGATAGGTAAAACTGGCGGCAAACGAATTGTCGGTTATTTCGGCTTGATTAGACAGGTTATGCTCCCGCGCCCACAAAATAGTACGGGCATAATACGCAGATGACCAACCTACACAGGTTTGTTTCTTTTTTTGGTCTCCAATGGCAGGACAAAACGCTTCAAGCGTAACTGCATTTGGCAAATTGTCATACAGCCCGCGTGTGAGCGATGCCTTTTTCGGGATTTTCGCGTAAGCGGCTTCGTCAAAGGTCAGCCCCATGGCAAAATCGCCCGTAGCCGCAGGTGGCGTATTTTGGCAAGCCGTAAAGCAAGCCACAAACACGAAAAATAGGTAAAATTTAGGTTTTAACATTTTAAAGAGATTGATTTTAGTTGTGTAAAATGAATTTTACAGCAAAGATAAAACGAATTATTGGAATGATGGTGTTTTTATATAAAAAAGCCGCTATTTCCTTATAAAGTAAGGGAAATAGCGGCTTTTATTTTGCAAAGTGCAATAATGGCTTTAATCATGCCTTTTTTGCGGGTATTTATGGTTATTATCATAATAAGATTTATTTTGAAAATAAAAAATGTGCGTTATTACAACGGCAGCGCAAAAATACGTTATTATCCACATTTAGCCTTTAAAAACCGCCTCAAATTCCTCAAAAGTCACAATTGGAATAACGGGAAATTCAACGGTTTTGAGTATTCTAAAATGCTTGTCGTTTGAAATCAGAAAATCTGCGCCACAGGCGAAGGCGCAATCTACAAATTTGTTATCATCAGGGTCGTTGATGATAAAATTGGTATGAAAATAAACAACGGTTGGGTGTACATTTTCTAACTCTAATAAAGTGCGGAGTACGAAATTAGCGGTTGCCTCACATAGTTTTTTCGCAATAATTTCCATATATTCTGTAAGCATTTCATTGGTCACATATACCTCTATTTCATTTTTTAAAATAGATTGGTAAAGCCAATGATACGAGGACTGGGGTGCAATAGATACCAACAAAACGTTTGTATCTATCACTATTTTCGGCTTATTGCTCATCTTCATTCAACCATTTGTCCATATCCGCCTGCGTCAAACCTTTCTCTTGCCACGCTTGACTTGCTGATTCTATAGATTTTTTGGCATAAAATTGCGCTAATTCACTGCGTAATTCCAACAGGTCTTGCTCGGAAAGATTGGTGGAATAAAGTTTTAGCAATTCTAATTGTACATTAGAAAGTGATTGTGTTGCTGCTGACATATTTGTAATTTTTAAATGTAGAATTGTGGAATGTTCAATAACTAATAACGACAGCGCAAAAAT
>JBEEMU010000028.1:0-8909 GCA_041192485.1 Bacteroidota bacterium
TTCGTGTAATATTTTAAGTGATGAGGTGCATAGAGCACCGCTGTATTTGTAGAAATGTGATAAAAAAATCGGTTAAGGCGCGTAGTACTGCAGTTTATAAATGTATTGTTTGGATACTACGGTGCGATGCATCTTTATTAGGTTGCCACCGATATGAACTACAAAGACCACGCCGCGCTGCGGCTACCCGCTATCTCTTGAAAATTAGACTAACAACTTTATTTAAATTATAAGTTAGGGGTAACGTTTTAATCAACAGACATCGCAGCGAGCTCGTTTAGCGTTTTCCAATTGCGCGTTGTAGCTTTTACTTTTAGTTTATTTTCAAAAAAATTATTCGTCAATTTGGAATTACCATAACTTTCGGGACAGTAGATATACACATTTTTACCCGAAATAATGAATCTATCTTGTTGAAAATCAAGGTCTTTTATTTTATCAACGAGCGCAGGCTCTGGTATTTCAGCTAAAAATGTGATATGCAATTTGTCTAATAAAATGCCTTTTTCTGTAAGAAAAGGGTTGTTTTGTATGGCTTCGTTTAATTCTTTTTTTGTTAAAATAAGAACAGGAACTTGAAAATTATATTTTTCAAAAATGGCAAGTTCTATTTTTTTTGCCAATTTTTCTCCTGCTGCCTTTTTTTGCGTTTCCTCTTCCGCAAATTCTGTTTCAAAAACAACATTTCCGCTTTGAATATAGGTTGCCACGTCCCGAAAACCAAGTTGTTGATACAGGGTTTTAAGGTCGGCCATCAATATTTTTTTTTGTCCGCCTACGTTGATACCGCGCAAGATGGAAATTGTTTTTTGCATCGTTTTTTGGTGGTAAATTAATTGCTACAAATGCTACAAATTGCCTTAAAAACCTGTCTTAGTAAGAGATTTACAAGGGCTTCGGCAATAAGTTTAAACCGCAGTTCGCGCCTGTTTATACAGCGGAACGGTAGAACAAGGCTCGCCGTACATAATGCTTTTCGCAATCGGCGTGAGCAAACGCGCCAGTTCGACATAGGCCGAAATTGGAACAGGTTTTTGGCTACAGCCCTTTATTACAATGCGTTTATCGGCGTATTGCGAAAGGTCTAAACGGGCAAGGGCTTCGGCATAAGCGCGTTCTACGAACTGTTCGGGCGCACACTGCACGACTCTTTTTGCAAACGGCGCAGCTTTTATAGCGACCAACATAAAGGCCCAGTAGGGCACGATAGCATCGGCAGAGCAGTATAATACAAGGTTTTTATGCGCATATTGCTGCCAGTCGTGCGCCGATAAGGCCTCTCTGAACTCCTTTTCTTTTAAAATTAATGCCATGAAAAGGTAGTTTTTCATATCGAAATGCGCCAGTTCTTCGTCGGGGAACCACTCTTCGAGATTGAGGGTTAGCAAACCGCTGTTAGCAACTCTGTTTACTAAAAGGTCTTCTGCCATATTTTTAAAATTTAGGGATTAGGAATGAGTAAAAGATAACTTGGTTAGTTTTAAAATTTACTATCGTCAATACTGTCTATCCACGCTTCTATGTCGCCGACGACGCTTTTCAGGCAGCCGTCTTCAAACGGAGAGCGCAAGCCTGCCAAGTTCACTAGTTCTAAAAACGACATACTGCCGCCTGCTTTGCAAAGGCGCAAATAGTCTGCCCATGCTTGTTCGCGGTTTTCGCGGGAGCGTTTCCAAAACTGAAAGGCGCAAATTTGGGCAAGCGTATAATCGATATAATAAAACGGATTTTGGTAAATATGCGATTGTTTATGCCACCAGCCGCCTGCTTGCAAATGTTCGTTGCCTTCATAATTGCGGTGCGGCAAATATTTTTTCTCCATTTTGCGCCAAGCGTCGCAGCGTTCTTGGGGGCTTGCCGTTGCGTTTTCATAAATCCAGTGCTGAAACTCGTCGACCGCTACGCCGTAAGGCAAAAACAATAAAGCACCGCTAAGATGGGCAAACATGAATTTTTCAGTATCTTCTTCAAAAAATAGTTTCATCCAAGGCCAAGTCAAAAATTCCATGCTCATCGAGTGGATTTCGCAGGCTTCATAGGTTGGGAAATGGTATTCTGGAACGCCAAAATTGCGGCTTTGAAAGACTTGAAAAGCGTGTCCTGCTTCGTGCGTTAGCACCTCCACGTCGTGTGTCGTTCCGTTGAAGTTAGCGAAAATAAACGGCGATTTGTGGTTGGAAATGACGGTGCAATAGCCGCCAGGAGCTTTTGTATCTCTATTTTGCAAGTCCATAAGGTTGTAATCTTGCATATATTGGAAAAACTCGTCGGTTTCGGGAGCCAGTTCGCGATACATTGTTTCTGCATTTTTCACAATCCAGTCGGGCGAGCCTTTTGGCTTTGGGTTTCCTGTGGCAAATTCATAGACTTCATCGTAGTAATAAAGTGTATCGTAGCCCAAACGACGCTGCTGCCGCTCGCGCAATTTGGTGGCAATTGGCACGATATATTCGTAAATTTGTTGGCGATAACGCGCAACATCGGCGGCATTATAATCGCTTCGCCCCATGCGGACGTAAGCAAGCTCGACGAAGTTTTTGTAGCCAAGTGTGTGTGCAATACGGGTGCGCACACGAGTCAAGTCGTCAAAAATGCGGTCGTAGGTTTCGCCATTACACAAATACCAGTTCCATTTTGCTTCGGCGGCTTCGCGGCGCGTTGTTCGGTCGTCGGACTGTTCGAACGGCACCATGCCCGTTGCATTATAAACCTCTCCCCGAAACTCGATGCGCGACGACGAGTTTAATTTTGTGTACTCGCTCGTTAGTTTATTTTCTTCCTGCAAATCGGTCAAAATGCTCGGTTCGAACGTTTTTAATGCAAGTTCGGCTATGATGAAAAGCTGTTTTCCCCATTTTTTCTCTAATTCAGTGCGGAATGTTGCGCCAAGCAATGATTTATAAAAAACATTGATAAGCTCTTGATAATTGGGCGAAATCTCGTCGCAATAGTCGTTTTCATCTTCATAAAACGCATCTTTCGTATCGATTGTGTGGCGAATAGAGCAAATGGTAGCCATCGACTCGAACTCGGTGCGCAAAACCACAATGCCTTCTAAGGCGGCATCTTGTTCGACGAAAGTGGCAGCCCGTTGAAAGGTGGAAAGTGCCGTGTTGAAAGCGGCAGAAAACACCGTCATATCGAGGCGTTCATAGGTGTAATTTTGAAATGTCATTTTCATTTTGCTTTCAGTTTTTTTTGTGTTGAATGGTTGGTTTATTGAATGTACTTAACGTAATAATAATTTGTTTTTTAGGCGAGTTTTGCGCGACGATGCTAAAATTATTTGCGCCATATAATAGGCGTAATTTATCGGTAGTGCTTGTAATGCCGAATCCTTTTTGCAAAGGTTCTGGAAAGGGCAGCCCGTTATCGTGTACGCTTACTTGCAAGTCGTTTTGGCTATTTTTTAGAATATCGATGGCAATAAAACCGGTAGATGCTACTTGCGAAACGCCGTGTTTCACGGCATTTTCTACCAAAGGTTGTAGTAAAAAACGCGGTATTTTTTGTGCATATAAAGCGGCTTCTACGGCGATAGAGAAGTTTAATTTGCTTCCAAAACGCACCTTTTCAATGGCTAAATAAGCGTCTAAAATCTCTAACTCTTCGCGGATAGTCGCATAATTTTGATTTTGCGTGTTGATGCTGTATCTAAATAATTTGGATAAATTGATAGTCATTTCCTCGGCGGCATCGGGTTCGTCGTGAATGAGCGCGGCAATAGCATTTAGGGCATTGTATAAAAAATGCGGATTGATGCGTGATTGAAGCGATGCGAGTTCGGCGGCGGTTTTCAGCTGTTCTAAACGAGCTAATTCTAAGGCTTGTTCTTGCAGTTTGATACGATTGTTTTGCGTATTCATACGATTTACAAAAATCATTGTGCCGACTACCAACGAAATACAAGTGCTGATAACTAATCCGTTGTAAATATTATGCCACGAAAACACGCCGATTCCATAAACTAAACTAATCAAACTATACGAAATGAGTAGGCCGATGAGGGTGGTTGCCCCCAAAATTGTATAAAAAACCAGTCCAACTTGCCACCAGCTTATATTTTCGGCGGGTGTGAAATAGCGAATTAAACGTGCGCCATTATTGATGCAAAGCGTGATAACGACACTGAAAAGCAGCCAATTTAAAAAGTCTTCTATTGAAAGTAGCTGAAACAAACTGATAAACCCGGTTGTAATACAAACAATTATCACACCCAGTAAGACGTAACGGAATTGTCGAGCCATTTCGCCTATATTTTCTTCGTCGTCGGAAAGCAAAAAATTCGGAATTTGCATTTTCTTTTATTTGTAACGGTTATAATTTCATTTATATATTAAAAATATCGCGCTCGTCTATCCATTTATTTTTGCGAAAGCTAATATAACTATCTAATAATAAGCAAATTAGCGCAAATAAAACAAAATATTGGTAGTAACTTTCGTAGCTACTAAACATGCGCGTTTCAAATTCGCTTTTCTCTAATTCATCGACGCTTTTGCGCAAAGCGGTCGCTACGTCGTCGTTATTGCTGGTTGCAATATTAAAATAAGCACCATTTCCGGCTTCGGCTAAGTCTTTCAGGGCTGTTTCATTCAGTTTTGTGGCAATTTGTTTGCCCGATTCGTCTATTTTGAAGCGTGTAACGCCGTCTTCCGTTATTTCTGGGATAGGAACGCTTTTCAAGCCGCCAACGCCAACGGTAAAAATTAGCACACCCGCATTTGCGGCTTTGCGAACCGCGGCGGTCGCATCGCTGTCGTGGTCTTCGCCGTCGGTGACAATAATGAGTGCTTTATGTGTTTTCGAGTCTTTCGGATAGGCTTCTACGGCTTTCGCAACGGCTTCGCCGATAGCAGTGCCTTGCACGGGTGTCATTTCGCAATTAGCCGATTTTATAAAAACAGAAGCCGTGGCGTAGTCTATCGTAAGCGGCATTTGCAAATAAGCGTTACCCGCAAAAACAACTGTCCCGATTCTATTTCCTTTCAGTTCGTCGATAAGGCGAACGCTGAATTGTTTGGCTCGTTCCAAGCGGTTAGGCACAATATCTTGTGCCATCATGGAGCGCGAAACGTCTAAGGCGAGAATGACATCGACGCTTTTGCGTTTTACGCGCTCTTTTTTATTGCCTATTTGTGGGTTTGCCAATGCAATAAGGATAGCCATGAAGGCGACAATCCATAATCCGAATTTCAAATTGTGTTTGTAGGGTTCGTCGTCTGGAATCAAGCGTTTCAAGGTATCCGTATTTCCCATTCTGGCAAACAAGGCTTTTTTGCGCCGCGCCATCAAAAACCAAAAGAGAATGATTAAAGGTACGAGCAATAGTGCATATAAAAAACTTGGATGTTCGAAGCGAAACAAAAGGATATTTTTTAATTCAAAAAAGATAGGGAACGTGTAACTGATAATTTGGGCAGGTTTCTCGAAGGATTTTGGCTCGAAGCAAGGCAAATTTTGAGTTCAACGCAGGGCGTTTTGTATGCAAAATTTAACGCTGCTACCAGGAAAGACGAGTAAAACTAACCAAGCTCTTTAGGGAGCATTTATTTGCCGTAATTGTTTAGGCCTGCGGTTTAAACGAAGATTAAACATCTCTTGGCCTCTCTTTTAACCTTCCGCGCTGCGAAACTCTGCGGTAACTCTGCGTTTAAAAAATAGCTCCGCGTTTCAAACCACAAACTACCGAAACAGTTACTATTCGCCAACGGTGCGTTCTTTGGGTGCGATATTGAAGGTGGTGCGAAAAACCAAGTCCCATAAGGTGCTGCTTACGCCGAAGCCATTTTCGGGGTCGTGGTAATGATGCACCATGTGATTGTTTTTCAAGGCTTTCCAGAAATTATTGTCAAAGGTTGCGTGATGCAAGGCATAGTGTGTCATATCATAAATGAGGTAGCCTGTGATGAAGCCAGCAAAAAACGGCTGCATATAAGCCTCGCCAAAGGTAAAATAAAAGCCTGCATAAAAAATAGAAGCCAGTGGAACACCCAATAAAGGCGGCATTACCAAGCGTTTCGAGTCGTTCGGATAGTCGTGATGCACGCCGTGTGTTAAAAAACTAATGCGTTTTCCAAGTTCGGTTGTTGGGTGATAGTGGAAGATAAAGCGGTGTAGCAGGTATTCGGCAAACGTCCAAAAGCCTATTGCTACTATGAATAAGCCGATGCTTTCCAGTAAGGAAACGTCTTTTGAAAGGCCGCTATATAAGGAATATAGGACGATAGGAACCCAAAAAATGAGCGGTGTACTCCAGTGTACTCGCGAGAAAAAGTCGAGGATTGGGTTTTCGAAAATGCGGATAGATTCGTCTTTATTAGATACGAAATTTTTTGCCATGTTATTTTTTTAAACTAAAAACGATACAGTACCCCACAAAGGTACGGCTATTCAGCTAATTTTTAAGCTGTCATCTCTTAAAACATTGAAAATAAAAAAAAGGTTACAAAAAATAGGTATAGTTTTTGTATTTTGAATGGTGTTAGGGCTTAGGCAATAAATAAACACGGTTATCCTTAGCTCAGAACGCCCTATTCAACAGGGTTCAATGTAGCACGTATTTATACACGTTCCTATCTATTTTTCAAGGTACTAAAAATTTTAAATCCCCTTTTTATGAAAAAGTCACTACATCTAATCACTTTTTTATTGGCGAATATGGGCTTTTTGGCTGCGCAAACGGCAGAACACCCTCACGCATTTTCGCTATCTTATGTTGCTAACGATTTCCAAGCCCCCGTCACAAAAGGAGGTTGGTTAAACTTTTTGGACAATCACAAAACGCATGGTGCCGAATTGGCTTATAGTTGGTATGCTTCGCCCTATTTCAACTTGCGATTGCCTATTAATTATAGCAATGTGCGCTATCCTGTGAAACTCGTGGAAAAAGGGGTGCCGAAAGAGGGCTGGCAGACGACCGATGCGATTAGCGTGGATATTCAATTGGTGTATAAATTGAACGACGGACATTTCTACCCTGTTAATAAAACGGTTGAACCCTTTGCTTATTTGGGCATAGCTGCGGCAGGCGTTATGTACGATTTGAAGTTGGCAAGGTCAAACAGCACTTTTTATTCGCCTTGGGGCTTGGGGTTAAAGCTGCATCTTTCGCCTTCGCTAAGTTGGAGCGGCGAAGCGGGCTATCGCTTAAATTTAACGGGAGTGCCGCAGAATAATTTTTTGCTAAAAACGGGTATTTCCTATATGTTTGGCAAACCTGAGATTGTGCCGCCTTTGTCTAAAACAATCACAGAAACGATTGATTTGCCAAAAAACAAAATCGATTCGGCGGCTAATAAATCGGTTATCGCTGCGGTTGAGGCAAAAAAAACAGCCGATAGTTTAGCTGTTAAAGAAAAATTGGGCATAGCGTCTTTAAACGCATCAACGCAAGCCGAGCCTGCGGCTGCTGCAAGTTCGCCTAAATTGATACCTAAAATACACCTCGCCGACACCGCAAAATTAGTAAAAGTATTTGGCGGCATCGTAAAAGATGAAACCGAGCTTCCAAAACCTATTGAAGCAGATAAAGATGGCGACGGAACGCCCGACTCGCGAGATAAATGCCCCTCCTTTAAAGGTGCGCCCGAAGATGGCGGCTGTCCAAGAGGTTTATACGACGATTCAGACGGCGACGGCATCGCCGATGACATGGACAAATGCCCTAATAAAAAAGGTTCTTTTTTCAATTTCGGCTGTCCGCAGCGCGAAGAGGTTACTTTTACAGAAAATGGTATTCAGTTTTTGCCAGGGCAAAAGGAAATAGAGCCTGCATCGCTACCGATTCTCGATAAAATGGTTATGTTGTTGAAAGACAACCCCGCACATAAAATTTATATCGTAGGGCATACCGATAATATCGGCGAAGCGGTCACTAATTTGGAGCTTTCAAAACAGCGGGCAGTGGCTTGCGCCGAATATTTTAAAAGAAAAGGCATAGAAGAAGAGCGTATGAGTACAGATGGTTTTGGCGAAGCAAAGCCAATTGAAACGAATACAACAGAGGCGGGGCGAACGCGAAATCGTCGCGTAGAATTTACATTTTACACTGGAAATAAGAAGCAAAAGTAAGAAACTAAAAAAAGTAAGAAACTAAAAAAGTAAGAAACTAAAAAGAGTGTAAAGCTAAAAAGAGTGTAAAGCTAAAAAGAGTGTAAAACTAAAAAGAGTGTAAAACTAAAAAGAGTGTAAAAATCGTGGTTTTCTGCGATTTTTACACTCTTTTTCAATTAAAAATAGAATTATTTGCTTGTTGGCTAACCTCAAAGCTATAAGGTTTCGAAAACCTTGTGGCTTTAGGGCTATCAATGATTTATATAAATAAAAAATAGAATATAACTATTTTAACCAACTACCCGATAGTTTCGATTAAAAATAGACGTTATTTATACGTTATATCTATTTTCAAGACATTTTCAAAACCTAAGGCAATTTCGGGAGTAGGAACGGTTTTTCCATGCTCAATATTCAAAATTTGCTGTTCGGTCAAGCCTGTTGCGGCTTTCAAATCGGCAATTTTCACTGCTTTTTTTTCGCATTGCTGTTTGATATATTTCCCCAAATCGTTTACTTTTACTGACTTTATCGCCACTTTCACGCCTTGTGTTTTTGGCGGTGCGGTATTGATTAAAACGCCTTTTTTTTCCAAACTTTCCTCCAAACTCACAGGCATTTTGGCTGCAAATTCTTCATTGCTCGCAATGATGATGGGCTGCGTTTCTTCGACTTTTTCGCGGTCTAAAAATACCGCAACTCCTGTTTCTGCCGAGCTATTAACCGCAAAAACCGAGTTTATTGATGACATGGCAACAGCCAAGACCGCACTTACGGCAATACCGAGCAAAATGATAAGAGTAGTTTGCGTAAAAAAACGAAAGATGGGTTTCATACAAGGTAATTTTTTATTG
>JBEEMU010000029.1:0-4249 GCA_041192485.1 Bacteroidota bacterium
CAAGCCCTAAAACGCTGGTTGCATATACATTTAGGCTGCCGTAAGCATACTCGCCGCGCACGGTTGGACGAATGGTGTAGCTTAAAACTCGCTGCTCGTCGGGCGATAAAAGCAAGTTTAGCTCAAAGTCGCGTTTTTGCAACTGGTACGGCAACTCATCGATGATAGTCATCGATAAGTGGAGGCTTGAGCGATTGCGCAACCAAATTCTAACTTGATTTTCGTCGCCCAAACTTAGGCGTTGCGGCAACGTTCGCTTGCCCTCTAACGGCACTTTTTTTCTAAAAAGTAGCAAAGAGTCGAATACCACAAAACCCATCGCTAACACGAAAATAGCTTGGGCTACCGGAAATAAAAAGGGTAGAAAATGCGCTAAAACGAACAGGGCAATCACAGCGCCGAATAGTTGGAAAAAGCGGTCAGGAAGGTAGATATTACGAATTAATTGCACGGTAATTTGGCGTATTTATAGGTTTTGTGACGGTTTTTTTATGCCGTGTATTGGTTCAAATAATCGGAGGGCAAAGATACAGCTTTATTCCAACTTTTTCTAAATCTAACTATTATTTCAGATGCCTTCCTACAGATTAGCCCCGATTTACCCCTTTAAATGTCTTTAAAATGTTAAACAAAACAAAAAAAAAGAATAAGATTGATAAAATAGTAGGAAAGTTCCTACCTTTGCGGGCAGCGAATTGATTGATATAGCCGTTTAATAGAGAAATTGCACCACTTACTCGACTTTACTTGCAAATTGAAACGAGTTAGCCGTACCTTTGTAGCGGCGTAATTAACCTGGGATAAATAACTTAGCGTAAATAACGTGGCGTATTAACATTTCACATTCTCACATTTTATATCTTTCTATTTAAATCTTATGAAAAAAGTTCTTTTTGCAGCAAGCATCGTCTTATTAATGGGTGTATCGGCAATGGCGCAACGCTTTTGCTATGTTGATGTAAACAAAGTGTTGGAGCGCGTACCCGACTACAAAGCAGCGCAAGACCAGCTTGACCAAACCGCCGAAAAATGGAAGCAAGAAATCGCTGCCGAATACGCAAAGGTGGACGAAATGTACCGAAAATATCAAGCCGACGAGGTGCTGTTAGATGAACGCGCTCGCAAACAACGCGAAGACGAAATTACGGCAAAGGAAAAAGCCGTGCGCGAATTGCAAAAACAAAAATTCGGCCCAGACGGCGCTTTGAATAAAAAACGCCAAGAACTAGTAAAACCCATACAAGACCGCGTGTATGCCGCCATCGAGCAGTATGCCAATGAGCGCGGATTTGACTTTATTTTCGACAAAGCGTCGTCGGCAGGTATGCTATTTGCGAACCCGAAAAACGACAAGACCGACGATGTTGTTAAAAAATTAGGGTATTAAAAATGAAGCAGTTATAATCAATATTACAATACTTTCTTAACCAACGCATGAAAAAATTATTCCAAGCGGTAGTCCTAACCCTCGTATTCTTAGGAAGTGCGACCATCTCACAGGCGCAAAAAATCGGCTACCTCAACTCGGCAGCTTTATTGGCAGAATTACCAGAGGTAAAAAAAGCAGACGCTAATCTTACCGCTCTTCAAAAACAATTGCAAAAGCAAGGCGAAGCCATGACCGCTAAAATGCAGGCTCGCTACCAACAAGCAATGGACGCCGCAAAAACCATGACCGATGCGCAAAAAGAGCAAGCAAGCAAAGAATTGCAAGTAATGCAAGCCGAAATTGCCAAATTCGAAGAGAAAATGCAACGCGACCTAAGCACAAAACGCGAAGCCTTGCTCTCCCCGATTCTGAAACGCGTTGATGATGCCATCAAAGCGGTCGCAAAAGAAAAAGGGTATAAAATGATTTTCGATAGCAGCACCGGCGCAATCGTCTATGCCGACGGCGACGATATCACCGCCTTCGTGAAAGCAAAATTAGGTTTAGCCGCCACCGCAGGCAAAGCACCAGCCGTAGTTTCGCCAGCAGCCGGCAAAAAAGGAAGATAGAGTTCCCTTCATAAAGACCTTCTTTCTCGCGGACGTTTTCATCTCCGCGCCTTAAAAAACCAATAAAAGTCGAGGTAAAATGCCTTCGTTCTTTTATTGGTTTTTTTAAAAAATACAATTCGCAAAAAAAAATCGACAATAATCGATGTTTTTCGACAAAATGATTGTACCTTTGCACCTCGAACTACCGAAGCTATTATTTTGCAACTATTCTATCTCTTTTTTGTAAAAAAGCCGCGTAATTCATATCCATAAAAAATCAATTAATATAAACTTTTTCCACCATCATCTATGATTATTATAGATATTAAAGATGAGCCGATAGACCGCGCTCTAAAACGCTACAAGCGTAAATACGAAAAAATTGGCGTTTTAAAAGGCTTGCGCAGACGTAAAGCATTTGTGAAACCATCGGTTACTCGTCGTTTTGAAATTTTGAAAGCAGTCTATAAAGAAGCAAAATACGGCCCGACTGCCGCCGAATAACTAAATGCAAGACGATGTTGTACAATTTGTAGCGCATTGTCAAGCTACCCGACTGTATGCTACGCATACCGTCACAGCGTATGCAAATGATTTAGCACAATTCAATACTTTTTTTAGTGAAAGTTATAGCCTCACTTCGGTTGCCGAAGTGAGGCATTTGCACGTCAGAGCATGGGTAGTTTCGCTATTGCGCAACAACATAGAGCCGCGGTCGGTGCGTCGCAAACTTTCGGCACTAAAAGCGTTTTTTAAACATCTTATCCTCCGAAACACGATTGCCGAAGACCCAACCAAGCGCGTCGCAATTCCGAAGGTCGGCAAACGTTTGCCCGTTGCCGCCGAGGAAAAATCGATGGAAATGCTATTCGACGATGTCGCGTTTTCGCCCGACTTCAAGGGTATTCGCGACAAGCTCATTCTCGATATTTTATACACAACGGGCTTGCGCCGAAGCGAATTAGCAAATTTGACCATCAATGCCGTCGATTTGCCGCAACAGCATTTTCGTATTGCAGGCAAAGGCGGGAAAATGCGCATTTTACCTTTCGGCAAACCGCTCTCGCAGGCAATTGCCGCTTATTTGACCGCCAAAGAGCAAGAAGGCTTCCACAACGAGCCAATTTTGATTGTTACCGACAAAGGAAAACCGATGTCGCCAGAATATATTTATAAAAAAGTACACCATTATTTATCGTTGGTGACAACCGTAGAACAGCGCAGCCCACACGTTTTGCGCCATTCATTCGCCACGCATTTGCTCGATCATGGCGCAGACATTAACGCCATAAAAGATTTATTGGGGCATGGCAGCCTCGCAGCCACCCAAATTTACACGCACAACTCGATAGAACGCTTGAAAGACGTGTACAAACAAGCGCATCCGCGTAGCGAAGAAGAGGGCGAATAGTTTAGGAACCTGTAAATCCGTTTCTTATACAACAACTAAAACTTATCTGACAAACAATTTCGCCCGAATGTTTTAGAATGTGCGTACCTTTGCAAAAATAAAAAATCTTAATTTTCAATTATACTAATTTTGCCATTAGACCAAATAGACATCGATAATTTGCCCGATAATTCAAAAGAAATGTCGTTTCTCGACCATTTAGAGGAGCTTCGTTGGCACATTATTCGCTCGCTTCTCGTTATTGTCGTTTTTGCCGTTATCGCCTATATCAATATTGATTTTTTGTTTGAAAAAGTCATTTTTGGGCCACGCTACGCCGACTTTGCGACCTACCAATTTCTTTGCTGGTTTGGGCATCTGGCGGGCTTGGGCGAAAAAATCTGTATTCAACCCGCAACTTCCGAAGTCATCACAACGGGTATTGGCGAAGCCTTTACCATGAGTTTGACCGTGGCAATGTCGATTGGTCTGATTGCCGCTTTTCCGTATATTTTCTGGGAGGCTTGGCGTTTCGTGCGGCCAGGGTTGAAAGGCGGGGAAGCAAACGCCGCCACAGGCATCATTTTCATCGGCTCTTTTTTATTCTTTTTGGGTGTTTTATTCGGCTATTTTGTCATCGCACCAGCGGGCATCAATTTTTTGGTGGGCTATAAAGTGGCAGGCGTAGCCAACAAATCCACGCTCGATTCGTATATCAATTATATGTTGCTTTTTGTGTTGCCTCCGGGCGCAACCTTCGAACTGCCCTTAGTCACCTACTTTTTGGCGCGTTTTGGCTTGGTTACAGCCGAATTTATGCGCAAATATCGCCGATACGCTATCTTAATCGTGCTGATTGTGGCCGCTATTATCACGCCT
>JBEEMU010000030.1:0-3860 GCA_041192485.1 Bacteroidota bacterium
TTAATGATACAGGGAGTTTATGGTTGCTGCATTACTTGTTAGTGACGCAAGAACGGGCTTCTATTTATTCGTTTATTTTTAATGATTTTCGTAAACTACACAAAGAGTTTACGCGCCTCGGCTTGGATAAATTTATTCAAATGAAGTGCGCTGATGCGAATTTGGTTTATACAAAAAAAACGATAGATACCGATATTAGCGTTTTTATCCGCAACTATTATCGTTCTACCGAAGGCACAAAAAACCCTGAAGAGGACTATTCAGGCTTACTTTTAGACCTTAATTTGCTTAAAAAAGTAGAACGAGACGGCTTGAAAGAGGTTTTTACCTTAGAAAATAATACCGCAAATTTACCTTTACCGATTTTATTATACGCTATTTTAGATGGTATGACGGCAGACAGCACAACGATAATCTTTAATGATTTATTGACAAAAAGTAATAAAGTAGGCAGCGTTTTTATGTTAGATGCAGAAACTTTAGATAAAGCACTCCGAAGTCTTGAGCAGCAGTATTCAGGACAAATTGCTTTCAGTAGCGACGCTTTTACAGGCAATAAAACACTTCAAATCAAAGGTGATATTTCAAAAAATCAACTTTTAATAGATTACTATAATGGCTACAATAAGCAATAATTTTCTGCCCTCTATCAATATAGAACGCGATGCAGCAAAGGAGTTGTTTTATTTGACAACGCCGAACACTCAAAATACCTATACGGCTATTTTGAAAAATACCGCAGAAGGGCGCAATGCGTTTACGCTTATCGGCTCGTATGGCACGGGTAAATCTGCTTTTTTACTGGCTTTTGAACGACAGTTGAAGCGCGAAAAAACGCATTTTACACCCGAATTTGCAAAAGCGGATTATCATATTATCAACCTCACAGGCGAAAATACCTCGCTCATTCAGTTTTTTTTAGAAACTTTTCCAGGCAAGCACAAAACGGCGGCGGGCTGTTTTAAAGCCTATTTGCAAGCGCAGGCAGAACAAGGTATTACAACCGTTTTGTGTATAGATGAGTGTGGAAAATATTTGGAATATGCTGCGCAAAATCAAACAAACGCGACTGCCGAACTGTATTTGTTGCAACAAATAGCCGAGTTAGCGAACGATACAACGCTCAATTTTTTATTTATTATCACATTACATCAAAACGTAGAGGGCTATTTTTCGGATACCGTGCGCAGCGAGCAGGAATGGCAAAAAGTAAAAGGGCGATTTATAGAATTGCCCTTTAATGAGCCGGTAGAACAACTTTTATTGCTGGCAGCACAGTATTTGACGGAAGTAAATACGGAAAATACGGCTGTATCCGATAATCTGCCGCAAGTTTTTGAAGCGGTAGAAACGGCTCGGATTTTTCGTTTACGCAATCATTTTAAACTGCAATTAGCCGAACAATTGTACCCCTTAGACCTTGTTGCGGCAAACGTGATTACGCAGGCACTCAACGAATACGGGCAACGCGACCGCTCCCTTTTTGCTTTTTTGATAGGTGATGACGAGCGCGGTTTGCGCAATTACAATGCAGCAGAAAATCCGTATTATAATGTAGCCTGTGTGTATGATTATTTAGAATATAATTTGTATAGCAAACTACATTCTAAACAAAATCCGCATTATACACAATGGTCGGCACTCCGCCGAACAGTGCAGCGTGTAGAATTAGAAGACAATAATACGCTGCGAAATGCCGCGTTGAAAATAGTGAAAACGGTTGGCTTATTAGATATTTTTACAAATGCAGCCAGTATAAATGATGCGTTTTTGCATACTTATGCTACACATTGTCTGAACGTTTCGGACGTAGCAACGGTCTTGGATTATTTGGTTAAAATAAAGTGTTTGAAGTATAAACATTTCAAAAATTCCTACAACCTTTCGGAAGGCACAGATATTGATTTGCAGGTAGAATTAGCGAAAGCAACTGCTTTTACACAGCCGATAACTTCAGTTGCTACAAAATTGCAACAGTATTTCACTTTCCCGTATTTCCCTGCAAAACAGGTGCATTATGTCAAGGGAATGCCCCGTTTTTTTGAGTTTAAAATAGCTGATACCGTAGAACAACATACGCCGACTGCGCAAGTTGATGGCATTGCAACGCTGGTATTTGCAGAAAAAAAACAGGAAAAAAAACAGACAGGAACGGCAACTGATGAAGCCTTGCTCACGGGTTTTTATAACGATGTAGAAAGTATCCGAACCTTGCTTTTTGATATAGAACGCATCAACGAGGTACGCAAAAAAGTAAGTGCCGAAGGCGACCGCGTTGCGCTTGCCGAAATTGACGAATTACGCGCTTATCATACCGACGCACTCAATTCTTTTATTTTAAAAAGCATTTATAGCGATACAAACGAAATTTCGTGGTATTTTGGCGAAAAGCCGTTGCAGATAAATTCGTGGCGAAAATTTAATGAAACGCTGACCGAAATTTGTGAAGAAGTATATTCCGATACACCTACTTTTCAGAACGAACTCATCAATAAACATAAATTCGGTGGGCAAATAGCGACCGCTAAAAAGAAACTCTTTAGGCTGCTCACTACACAATACGCAACCGAACATCTCGGCTTTAGCAAAGACGAATTTCCGCCCGAAAAAACGATTTATTTGAGTTTGCTCAAGCAAACAGGTATGCACGCGGCTAACGAAAACGGCGGCTACACGCTGCAAGCACCGACCGAAACATCTTTCAAAAAACTATGGGACGCAAGCGAAGCCTTCCTAAATTCTACGATAGGAACGCGCAAATCGCTCACAGAATTAGAGCAAATTTTGAGCAAAAAACCCTTCAAACTCAAACAAGGATTTATTGATTTTTGGCTACCGATTTTCGTTTTTATTCGCCGTGAAGACATTGCGCTTTTTCAAGAAGACAGTTTTATTCATACCATAAATTCAGATATTTTAGACCTTATCGCAAAAAGTACTGCCGAATTTGAGGTGCGAAAATACGATATTCAAGGCGTGAAATTAGACCTTTTTCAAAAATATCGCAGCTTAGTGCAGCGCACAAGCGAAGTGAAAGCGACAAGCGAAACGTTTATAGAAACAATAAAACCGTTTTTGCGCTTCTACCGCGAAATACCTGAATATAGTAAAAAAACAAAACACCTTTCGCCGCAAGCAATCGCTGTGCGTACCGCAATTGCAACCGCAAAAGAGCCTGAAACTGTGTTTTTCAACGCCTTCCCTGCCGCACTCAACTACGATATTACGACGCTCAATAATTCGGAAGATGCTTTAGAAACCTATATTACTGACCTGCAAGACGCAATACGCGAACTGCGCAGTGCTTATGAAGAATTGATAAATCGTTTAGAAGGCTTTTTGCAAAAGGAAATCGGAGCGGAAGGTTTGCCCTTTCTCACCTATCGCGAAATGCTGCAAAAACGCTATACAAACCTGCAAACGCACCTTTTATTGCCGCAGCAGCGCGTATTACACAATCGTATCAATTCGCAACTTGATGACCGCCGCGCCTACATTGCTTCGCTTGCGCAATGTCTGCTCAACCGTAATTTAGAAGCCGCACAAGACACCGATGAGCGCATTTTTTATACGCGCCTAAGTGCCGCTTTGCGCGAACTTGACAACCTCACGCAACTAACGACCGACGAAATAAATACGGAAAAAGAGCAGGTTTTTAAAATAGAAATCACTACTTTCGGTACGCCGATGTCGTCGGATATACTCCGCATCAATACTGATGAGGATAAAGCCACACAAAAAACCTTAGATAAGATGAAAAAACTGCTCGGCGACGATAAAAAACAAAATGCCGCCCTGCTATTCAAACTTTTGCAAGAAACATTGAGCAAAAACGAGTGAAATTAAATAACTTTGCGTAA
>JBEEMU010000031.1:0-3641 GCA_041192485.1 Bacteroidota bacterium
AAACGCCGAGAGCGGCAATACCAGATGTAGGCGTAGCCGCTTCGGGGTTCAAAAATGCGCCATTATTAATGTCGTAGCCGATTTTTGCTTCGCCGATAGGGAGCGGTATTTTCACACCGCTTGTAGAGAGTGTATAATAGTCTTTTTGTTTGAAAAACTTATCGTCAAAATAAGAAAAAACAGTAGGGTCATAGCCGCCTCGCGCCATTCGTTTCTGTTCGTCGGCGCGGCGCAGAGGAAGGTCGGCTTGCTTTGCCAAAGGGCTTTCCTTTTCTACTAAGCTCAAAAAAGCAGCAATAGGCAGAGTTGTTTGCGCATCTGTTTGCGCATTTGTTTGCGCATTTGTTTGCGCATTTGGCAAATAACACAAAGCAAAAAGAAGGAAACGATAGAACATAGCGCGTTTTTTATTTTACTCGTTTAATGGGAGCTTTAAATTTTACTTTTTCTTCTTTTTTAGATTCTTCTTCGTAAAAATCGGGTGGGAAACTATTTAATTTGCGCCATAGTTCGTACCAAACAGGCACATCGTTGAGTAAGGCGATGCCCTGTGCGCCGCTACCAATCCGCAAAGCGGCAGGCCAGGGTGTTTTATTGGGGTCGGGAGCCACTAATATGCGAAACTTGCCATTGTCCGAAATACGCTGGTCGATACCAATAACCTTGCCGTTAAACGTGCCAACGTTCATTTTTTGCCAGCCCGATAATACGATTGCAGGCCAGCCATCGAAGATAAAGCGCACCTGATGCCCCGTTTGAATGAGTGGCAAATCGCTTGGCTCCACATACATATCGACGGCAAGGTCGGCAGCCGTAGGGGTCACTTCTACTATTTCGTCGCCTTCTTTCACAATTTCGCCCACCCCTGTTTTATACAGTTTAGAGATATAGCAATCTTGTGGCGCAAGAATATAGTATAAATTGGCGCGTAGCAAATAGTTGGTGTATTGGTTTTGCAATTTTGAAATACTGCCTTCGGCATCGTACACATTGGAAAGCGCCGAGAAGCGGTCGCTTTTGGCTTTTGCTAATTTGTCGTTATAATCTTGTGTGACGGCGTTTAGCTCGATGTGGGCGTTTTCTAACTCATTTCTACTGACCAATAGCTTGCTTTCTTGCGCTATTTGTTTCGACTGGGTTTCTTGCAGTTTTTGCTCTTTTGTTTCGAGGTTGGTGAGCGATTTGATGCCTTTTTTATACATCTCTTGCTCGCGCTCGAGCTGCGCTTTCGCAATTTGATAATTAGCGGCTGCCGCTTTCAAGTCGATGCTATCTGCCGTAACCTTTAGTTTTCCTTGCTCTACTTTGTTTTGTGTTTGTTGCATTTTTAGGCGCACCATTTCGAGAAGTGCGCTTACTTGCCCGTCAAGTGCGGTTACCTTTTCTTGGTAAGAGCGGACAGTTGCTTCTTTCGCTTTCACTTGCGAAAGCGTGCGCTCAACGAGTTGCGGGTCAAAATAGTCTGATTTTGTTTCGCTAATAAAGGCAATCGTATCGCCTTTGCGCACCTCTTGCCCTTCGCGGACATACCATTTTTCAATTCGCCCACCTATTACACTGTGAATGCTTTGTGGTCGGGCTGCTGCCGAAATAGTGGTAAGTTTGCCCTTCGCCTGTATGGTTTGCGTCCAAGGGCTAAATAAAATGGCCAAGAAAATACCCACCATAGCTACTATCCACCAAGTAAATACCCTATTGAGCTTAAAGCTATTTATTTGCATCAGCGCATCTAATTGCCCTAATGCCTTGCTATCTATTTTATTATCCGAAATATTGAGCATACGAAAGAATATGTTTGAAACATAAAAAGGAGTTTTATCTTATTTTTAAAAGGCATTATGAGGCAGCTTGTTCGGTAAGACTTCCATTCGCTACGATAAAAACCTGTTCACAGGCGGCTATTACGTTGCGGTCATTTGATACGACGATAATGGTGCATTGCTGTTGTAAATACTGGCGAATCAGCTCTAACAAATCGTTGCCTTCAAACAAAATAGCAAGTTGGTCGTAATTATCAATAACTAATAAGTTAGGTTGATGCACGATAGCGCGTAGCAAGAGCAGTTTTTGAAGAATACTTTGCGCAAGCCCCTGTCCCGCAGGCAGAAACGGCGTTTCGAAGCCCTGTGGTAGGGTTTCTATATAGTTAGTTAGACCAAGCATTTTTGCCGCATTTTTTATTGTGTCTTCCGATATATCGCGGTTGCCGAGTGTCATATTTTCTAAAAAAGAGCCTTCAAAAATATCTTCTTTATCGGAATGATTGCCAATATACCCGCGTAAACTGTTGATATTTAGGTTTTTAATAGGAATGTCGTTGTATGCCATTACGCCTTGATAGTCGGTATAAAGCCCAGCAATTACCTGCAACAAAACCGATTTTCCTGCGCTATTTTTCCCAGTAAGGCAAACGCGGTTGCCCGGATTGATTTTGAAATTAAGTTCCTCAAACTGCAACATATCGGAATGGCGAAAGTGTATATTTGTAGCGCGTATTGCCAAGCCTTTCGCCGTATTATATTCATCAAACTGCTTTTTACCCTCTTCTTCCAACGGAATATCGGTAACGTAGCCAATTTTATCTAAGGCAGTAAGTACGTCATAAATCGTTTCCATCGTATAAATAATTTTTTCGGCAGAGTTTAATACCATGATAATAATGAGTTCAGCCGCCACAAACTGTCCTAAATTGATACTATTATTGATAACTAAATACGAGCCGATAGCTAATAAAGCCATGGTTGTCAAAGCTTTAAAGAATATAAACGTGCCAAATTGCCCCATCAAAATGGCGAAATGCTTTTTGCGGTAGGTCAGGTAATTGCCTACTAAATCGTCAGTGCGCTGCGTAGGCAAATTAGATTGCCCTGCCAGCTTGAACGTATGCACAGAGCGTGCGAGTTCCTCGAGCCACGAAACTACTTTATATTTATATTTACTTTCGTAAATACTCGTGTCTAAGCCTCGTTTGCTGGTAAGCGCAATAATTAGCACCAAAACAAGCACAATAAAAGCACTTAAAATGATGAAAATAGGGTTGTAAACAGATAGCAGCAACAATCCTAATACAATCTGTAGCAAGGCATTCGTAAAATCGATAAGAAGCTTAGGCAAGCCTTTTTGAAGTGTTAAAACATCGAAAAAGCGATTAACCAGCTCGGGGGCAAACTGTTTTTCGATAACTTCTAAACGCAAACGCGGTATTCGATAGGCAAAATCGAAGGCGGCTCGAGCAAATAGTTTGCGTTGCAATATTTCCGAAATATACAATTGTATATAGGTTAAGCTGCCATTTGCGATGATGCCGATGCCGATGACGATAATCAACAACACCCAAGAGCTGCTAATTTGCCCACCAACAATAATACTCATAATGGCTTGAACCCCTAAAGGCAAGCTCAAGGCAATCAAACCATTGATAAAGGAAAATATATAGAGATAGCGAATTTCAGCTATATCGGGCGTAATTAATCTAAGAAAACGGCGAAAAGGGCTTAATGCTTTAATGGGATTTGGCATAAAATAGACAATTTTTCAACACATAACGCGCTATTGTTTTAGACACGATACTAACATATTCTGTAATTTACAACAATTATGAATAGTAAATAGTTCGATTTGTAAAAAAGATTTTTGATTGA